>WQZC01000005.1 GCA_009780925.1 Actinomycetes bacterium
ATCCCTCGACGTACACGTCGTGCTCCAGCCGGACGTTGCGCGACACCACCGAGTGGCGCACCGTCGCCCCAGCCACGATCGTCCCGGAGCCGACGATCGACTCCTGGGCCAGCCCGCCCTCGACGAACTTGGCCGGCGGCAGCTGCTGGGAGTTGGTGTACAAGGGCCAATGCCGGTTGTACAGATTGAAGATCGGATGGACGGCGACCAGATCCATGTTGGCCTCGTAGTAGGCGTCCAGGGTTCCGACGTCCCGCCAGTACCCCCGATCGCGCTCCTCGGCGCCCGGCACGTCGTTGTCGGCGAAGTCGTACACATACGCCCCGCCCCGCGCCACCATCGCCGGCATGATCGAGCCGCCCATGTCGTGCGCGGAATCGTCGTCGGCGGCATCCGCGCGCAGCGCCTCGAGCAACGCCTCCGTGGTGAACACATAGTTGCCCATCGAGGCGAAGGAGCGGTCGGGGTCGTCCGGCAGCGCCGGCGGATCGGCCGGCTTCTCCAAGAACTCGCGCACCTTGTGATCGGCGTCGGCGTCGATCACCCCCAGCGCGGACGCCTCCGACCGAGGCACGCGGATGCCCGCCACCGTGACCGCCGCGCCGGTCTCGAGGTGTTGCGTCACCATCTGGCGCGGGTTCATCCGATAGACGTGGTCCGCCCCGAAGACCACCACGTAGTCCGGGTGGTCGTCGTAGATCAGGTTGGCCGACTGCAGAATCGCGTCCGCGCTGCCGGTGTACCAACGCGGCCCGAGACGCTGCTGGGCCGGAACCGGGGTCACATAGTTGTCCAGCGCCGTGGACATCCGCCAGGCCTGGGTGATGTGCCGGTCCAGCGAGTGCGACTTGTACTGCGTCAGCACACAGATGCGCAGATACCCCGCGTTGACCAAGTTGGACAGCACGAAATCGATCAACCGGTAGCTGCCGCCGAACGGCACCGCCGGCTTGGCGCGGTCGGCGGTCAGCGGCCACAACCGCTTTCCCTCGCCCCCCGCCAGCACTATCCCCAGCACGCGTGGCTCCCGAGCCATGGTTTGCACCCCCTAGGGCCGCGTCCCGTAACCGGGACTGCCGATATCGTCTCACCTATGCGAATCGGCATGCTCACCCGCGAGTATCCGCCCGAGGTCTACGGGGGGGCCGGCGTGCACGTCGAGTTCCTGGCCCGCGAGTTGCGCCGCCTCATCGAGGTGCGGGTGCACTGCTTCGGCGCCGACCGCTCCGAGCCGGGGGTGCGCGCCCACCGGCCGCCGCCCGAGCTCGCCGCCGCCAACCCGGCGCTGCAGACGCTCGGCGTCGACGTGGCCATGGCGGCCGCGCTCAACGGGGCGGACGCGGCCGACCGAGTGGACTTGGTCCATTCGCACACCTGGTACGCCAACCTCGCCGGAGTGCACGCCGGACACCTGCTCGGGGTGCCGCATGTGCTCACCGGGCACTCCCTGGAGCCGGCGCGGCCCTGGAAGGCCGAACAGCTCGGCGGCGGGTACCGCATCTCCTGCTGGGCGGAGCGGACCGCCTACGAGACGGCGGACGCGGTGATCGCGGTCAGCGCCGGGATGCGCGCGGACATGCTCGCCGCCTACCCGTTCCTCGACCCGGACCGCGTGCATGTGATCCACAACGGCATCGACACGGCGCTCTACACCCCGGCCCCGGACCCGCTGCTGTGCGCCCGGCACGGCATCGACCCGGACCGTCCGTCGGCGATCTTCGTGGGGCGGATCACTCGACAGAAGGGCTTGGCGCATCTGCTCGCGGCGGCCGAACGGTTCGACCCGGACATCCAGCTGGTGCTGTGCGCCGGCGCGCCGGACACCCCGCAGCTCGCCGCCGAGACCGAGGCCGCCGTGACCGCGCTGGCGGCCCACCGCAGCGGCGTGGTGTGGTTGCGCGAGATGCTGCCCCGTCCGGAACTGGTCGCCCTGCTGTCCAGCACGAGCGTGTTCGTCTGCCCGTCGGTGTACGAGCCGCTCGGGATCGTCAATCTTGAGGCGATGGCCTGCGCCACCCCGGTGGTGGCCAGCGCGGTCGGCGGCATCCCCGAGGTGGTGGACGACGGCGCCACCGGGCTGTTGGTGCCCTACCAGGCCGAGGCGACCGAGCCGTTCGAGGCCGGGCTGGCCGATGCGGTGAACGCGGTCGCCAGCGACCCAACCCGGGCCGCCGCGATGGGGCGGGCTGGCCGGGAGCGCGCGGTGCGCGAGTTCGGCTGGGACGCCATCGCGCGCCGCACCGTGGCGCTGTACCAATCACTGCTGGCCTGACCGCCGGCCTCATCGCGCTACTCGGCGCCGCGCAACGCGTGGCGCAACTCCTTGGGCAGGGCGAACATCAGTCGCTCCTCGGTGGTGGCGATCTCCTCCAGATCGGTGAAGCCGCGCTCGGCGAGCCAGGCGACCGCCTCCCGCACCAGCACATCGGGCACCGAGGCGCCCGAGGACAGCCCGACGGTCCGCACGCCGCGCAGCCACGATGAGTCGATCATGTCGGCGTTCTCCACCAAATGCGCCGCCGGCGCGCCGGCGGCGCGCGCCACCTCGACCATGCGCACCGAGTTCGAGGAGTTCGCCGAGCCGACCACCAGGAACAGGTCCACCCGCGGCGCGATCACCTTCACCACCGCCTGGCGATTCTGCGTGGCGTAACAGATGTCGCCGCTGGGCGGGGACACCAACTGCGGGAACTGCTCTTGCAGCGCGCGCACAGTGGCCATGGTCTCGTCCACCGACAGCGTGGTCTGCGACAACCACGCCACCTTGCCGGGATCGCGCACGCCCGCGGTCGCGGCGTCCTGCGGAGTGTCCACCACATGGATGTGCTCCGGAGCCTCCCCGGTGGTGCCGACCACCTCCTCATGACCCTCGTGGCCGATCAGCAAGATGTCGTAGCCCTCGGTGGCGAACCGGCGGGCCTCGTTGTGCACCTTGGTCACCAGCGGACAGGTCGCGTCGATAGTCCGCAGCCCGCGCCGCGCCGCCTCGGCGCGCACCTGGGGCGAGATCCCATGCGCGGAGAACACCACGGTGCCCCCCGGCGGCACCTCCTCGGTGTCGTCCACGAAGATCGCGCCGCTGCGCTCCAGCGTGGCCACCACGTGTTGGTTGTGCACGATCTGTTTGCGCACGTACACCGGCGGTCCGCACAGCTGGAGCACCTGCTCAACGGTGTGCACGGCCCGATCCACCCCGGCGCAATACCCGCGCGGCCGAGCGAGCAGCACCTTTCCGGCTTGGGCCGGGCCGGTATCGTCGTGCCCAGCGCGGCCCTGGCCGGGGCCGCACCCCAAACCGTCCCGGCCGGGGCCGTCGCGCCCAGCAGCGTCTTGCCCAGCGCGCCCAGCGGGGTCTTGCCCAACGCGGCCGGAGGGCTGGGACGACGCCGAAGTCATACCCCCGATCGTACGTATGGCCCCTTTGCGGCCCGGACCGGATGGTGCCGTGCGCCGGCCCGCGAGACACTAGACAGATGCCACACGTTCCCGCACCTGTCCGCGCCGCGCTGGGTCTGGCCGCTGTCGCGGTGGACCAAGCGAAGACGTTGCCGGAGCGAGCCGTCCAGCTGCCGGTGCTGGCCGCCGGCTCAGCGATGGCGGCGGCGCTGCGCGCGCACCAGCGCTACGCCGCGCTGACCAGCCGCGGCGACGAGGTGATCGCGCGGCTGCGCGGCGCCCCGGAGGAGCCACCCGAGTGGGCGACCTTCGACGGACCGCCCGCGGCGGCCGAGGGCAAGTCGTCGGCGTTTGACGCCGTCGGCGACCAGGACTGACCACTCAGCGTCGGCGCGCGGTGACCCGATTGGAGACCTCGCCGGAGCGCCCGGCGCCAGTGCGCGTCGTCGCCCAGAAGATCGGCGCGTGGATCGGCCGGCTCGGCGAGGTCTGGGTGGACGGCCAGGTGGCGCAGCTGACCCGGCGCCCCGGCGCGACCACCGTGTTCCTGACCCTGCGCGACCCAGACGCGAACATCTCGCTCACCGTCACCTGCGGGCGCGCGGCGCTCCCCGATTCCGTCGCCGAGGGCGCGCGGGTGCTGGTGCGGGCACGACCGGATTTCTACCTCGAGCGGGGCACGCTGAGCCTGCGCGCCAGCGAGATCCGCCCGGTCGGGTTGGGTGAGCTGCTGGCCCGGCTGGAGCGGCTCAAGCGGCTGCTCGCCGCCGAGGGGCTTTTCACCGCCGACCGCAAGCGCCCGCTGCCGTTCCTGCCTGGCGTCATCGGCCTGATCACCGGTCGGGCGAGTGCCGCCGAACGCGACGTGGTCGAAAACGCCCGCCGTCGTTTCGCCGGAGCGCGGTTCCAGATCGAGAACGTCGCCACCCAAGGCCCGTCGGCGGTCGCGGAAGTGATCGACGCGCTCGCCCGGCTGGTCGCCACACCAGCCGTGGACGTGATCATCATCGCCCGCGGCGGCGGCAGCGTGGAGGACCTGCTGCCGTTCTCGAACGAATCGCTGATCCGCGCGGTCGCCGCCTGCCCCGTGCCGGTGGTCAGCGCCATCGGCCATGAGACCGACACGCCGCTGCTCGATCTGGTCGCTGACTTGGCCGCGTCCACGCCGACCGACGCGGCCCGCCGAGTTGTGCCCGATGTCGCGGCCGAGCGACGGGCCGTCGCTGAGCTCGCGGAGCGGTCCCGGGCCGCGATCCGCCGACGGGTGGCCGGCGAACGCGAACTCGTCGCCGGCCTGCCCGAGCGGCTGCGCGCCAGCACGCGAACGCGACTGGCCCACGCCAGCGGCGAGGTCGACGCGTGGACCGACCGTTCGCGGCGCGCGCTGTCCATGACACTCGGCGCGGCGGGCGGCGAGCTCGCTCAGCTGCGCGCCCGGGTCCGCGCGCTGTCCCCGCAAGCGACCCTGGACCGCGGCTACGCCGTCGTCCAGCGCGCCGACCAAGCGGTGGTGCGCGCGCCGGTCGAGGCCATCGGGACCCTGCGGGTGCGGGTGGCGCGCGGCGAGTTCGCGGCGGTTAGGGTCGGTGGTGATGACTGACGCAGACAAGCGCGGGGACGCGGCCGGACCCGGTCCCGAGCCCGCGCCAAGCGGCGGCGCCGAGCACGGGCCGGACCGCGACACCAAGCCCGACCGCGGCGCCGAGCGCGACCGCGACACCGAGCACGACAGCGGCGCCGAGCGACCACTCGGCTATGAGGCAGCGCGCGCCGAGCTGGCGGACGTGGTGCGCCGGTTGGAATCCGGCGGGCAGACGCTGGAGGAGTCCCTGGCGGCATGGCAGCGCGGCGAGGAACTGGCCGCCATCTGCCGTCGTTGGCTGGACGGCGCCGCCGCTCGGCTGGACGCCGCGATCGCCGCGCAGGACGCCGCGACCGATGGGGAAACAAACCATGACACAGCACCAACTGGAGGCTGAAAATGCTCATCACCACTAGCTTCGATCTTCCCGGCTGGCAGATCCAGCGCGTCTGCGGCGAGGTGTTCGGCCTGACCGTCCGCTCCCGCAACGCGTTCTCCCAGATGGGCGCCGGCTTCAAGTCCCTCGTCGGCGGCGAGCTGAAGGGAATGACCGAGAACCTCACCAACAGCCGCAATGAGGTGATGAACCGAATGATCGACGCCGCCAAGGCCAGAGGCGGCAACGCGATCATCGCGATGCGCTTCGACACCTCCGAGATGGGCACCAACTGGACCGAGATCTGCGCGTACGGCACCGCCGTGGTCGCCGTTCCCGTCGACGACGGCGCCCGACAGACCGCCCGCGAGCTGGGCTACGGCGCCATCTAGCCACCCACTCGCCTGAGCGCAAAGGACTCCATGCCATGACAACCGGCGGCGACCGCCAGCAGGACTATCGCATCGAGAAAGACTCCATGGGCGAGGTGCGCGTCCCAGCGAAGGCGCGGTGGCGCGCGCAGACCCAGCGCGCCGTCGAGAACTTCCCGATCTCCGGCCAGCCGATCGAGCGGCAGCTGATCGCCGGGCTGGCGCTGATCAAAGGCGCCGGCGCGCGGGTGCGGGCGGCGCGGGGCCTGCTCGACCCGGTCAAGGCGCAGGCCATCGCCGCCGCCGCCGAGGAGGTGGCGCGCGGCGACTGGGACGGCGAGTTCCCCATCGACGTGTTCCAGACCGGCTCGGGCACCTCGAGCAACATGAACGCCAACGAGGTGCTGGCCTCGCTGGCCGCCGAGCGCCTCGGCGCGCCGGTGCACCCGAACGACGACGTCAACGACCCGCTGTCGTCCAACGACCAGTTCCCCTCCGCCATCCACGTCGCGGCGACGCGCGGAGTGGTCGCCGACCTGATCCCGGCGCTGGAACACCTGGCCGCGGCGCTGGGGGCCAAGGCCGACGAGTTCGCCGCCGTGGTGAAATCCGGCCGCACCCACCTCATGGACGCCACCCCGGTGACCCTCGGCCAGGAGTTCGGCGGGTACGCGGCGCAGGTGAGCTACGGCGTGGCCCGTCTGTGCGCGGTGCTGCCCAGGGTCGCCGAGCTGCCGCTGGGCGGCACCGCAGTGGGCACCGGCATCAACGCGCCGGCCGGTTTCGCCGCCGACGTGATCGCATTGCTGGCGTCGGAGACCGGGTTGCCGCTCACCGAGGCGGGCAATCACTTCGAGGCCCAGGGCGCCCGGGACGGGCTGGTTGAGCTGTCCGGCGCGCTACGCACCATCGCGGTCAGCTTCAACAAGATCAGCAATGACATCCGCTGGATGGGGTCGGGGCCGCGCACCGGACTGACCGAGATCTTCCTGCCCGACTTGCAGCCCGGCTCGTCGATCATGCCGGGCAAGGTGAACCCGGTGCTGTGCGAGGCGGTGTGCCAGGTGGCCGCGCAGGTGGTCGGCAACGACGCCGCCGTGGCCTGGGGCGGGGCGGCCGGCAACTTCGAGCTCAACGTGATGCTGCCGGTGATCGCGCGCAACGTGCTGGAGTCGATCCGGCTGCTGGCCAACGTGGCCCGGGTGTTCGCCGACCGCGCCGTCGCTGGCATCACCGCCAACACCGAGCGCTGCCGGGAGTACGCCGAATCCTCCCCGTCGATCGTCACCCCGCTGAACCACTACGTGGGTTATGACGAAGCCGCCAAGATCGCCAAGCAGGCGCTAGCCGAGCGCAAGACGATCCGCCAAGTCGTCATCGACCGGGGCCACGTTCCGGGGGACATCAGCGAGGAGCAGCTGGACCAGGTGCTGGACGTCATGTCCATGACCCACCCGGCGTAGGCACGGGTCGAGCCGCCTCGCCCGCACCGCCTCGGCCACACCGCCACGGCTGATGATGTCGGGGAAAACGCAGGAAGGTTGCGTTTTCCCCGACATCATCAATGAACGACGGGGCCCGGCTGGCTAGCGGCGAGCAAGCTTCCAGGCGGCGGGGAACGCCAGCGCGGCCACCGCCAGCTTGACCGCGTCGCCGGCCACGAACGGCACCACGCCCTTGCTGATGGCGGTTCCGAGGTTGTAGTGCTGAGCGGCGATCAACCAACCCGCGCCCGCCGTCCAGATGATCACCGCGCCGATGGCCATCAACGCGACCATGCTCCACACCCGCCGGTCCGCGCCGCGCTTGGCGAGCGCCCCGACGACCCCAGCCGCCACGACGAAACCGATCAGGTAGCCGAACAAGGCGGGCTGCCAGCCGGCGGTGTGCCCGGCGAACCACGGCGCCCCGGCCATGCCCACGGCCAGATACAGCGCCAACGACGCCATCCCGCGCCAGGTGCCCAACGCTGCCCCAGTCACCAGCACGGCGAGCGTCTGCAGCGTGAACGGCACCGGAGAGATGGCCGGGATGGTGAACGAGAGCTGGGCCGCGAGTCCGGTCAGCGCCGCGCCACCCGCCACCAGGCTGACGTCCCGGGCCAGCGTCCCAGGGATCAGGTCGGCTAGCACGCGACGGTCGGACAGGTAGGCGGCGGATGTCATGACTGCTCCATAGGTTGACGAACGGGGGAAGACTGGCCTGATGCTCTGCGCGTCCGATGCTATCGGCGCGCGCCGCTCGCGCCGCTGGCCCGTGAGCGCGATAGGGCGTCGGTTACACACCCAGGCCGGGATCGGACCGCGCATCCGTCGGCGTCTGGTCAACAACCGCCGTGGCAGCGCTTCCCGGATGGCCTTGGGACCATCAGGAGCTGGGGCCAGCCGGCCCCAACGCGCAACCGCCGCAGCGGTCCCGGGCACTCACGCGGCCCGACGCTCAGGCGCCGTAGCGACGCTCGCGGCTGGCGTAGTCGCGCAACGCGCGCAAGAAGTCCACCCGGCGGAAGTCCGGCCAAAGCGTGTCGCAGAAGTAGAACTCCGAGTGCACCGACTGCCAGAGCAGGAACCCGCCAAGGCGCTGCTCGCCCGAGGTGCGGATCACCAGGTCCGGGTCCGGTTGCCCCCGGGTGTACAGGTGGGCGGCGATGTCGTCCACATCGATGGTCTCCGCCAGCTGCTCCATCGAGGTGCCCGCCGCCGCCTGCTCGGCCAACAGCTCGCGCACCGCGTCGGCGATCTCGCGCCGCCCGCCGTAGCCGACCGCGACGTTGACGGTGAGCCCGGTCCGGTTGGCGGTGCGCTCCTCGGCAGCCTTCAGCGCCGCGACGGTTTCGCCCGGCAGCAGGTCCGGCGCGCCGACGGCGTGAACCTGCCAGCGCTTGCCGGGCGCGGACAGCTCGTCGGCGACGCCGGCGATGATGCGCAGCAGCGGCTCGAGCTCTTGCGCCGGACGGCGCAGGTTGTCGATGGACAAAAGCCAGATCGTGACCAGTTCGACCCCGGTCTCGGTGCACCAGTCGAGCAGGTTGGCGATGTGCCGCGCGCCGACCACATGCCCCGCGCTGACGTCCTCAAAGCCCGCCGCGCGGGCCCAGCGCCGGTTGCCGTCGATCATGATCGCGACGTGCCGGGGCAGCGTCCGGCCCGCTAGCTGTTTGCGCAACCGCCACTCATAGGCCGAGTAGACGAGCTCGCGCAATCCCACGGGAAGCCAGCTTAGATCGTGTCCGCCACTTCCCGCTCGCGACGAGCGGGAGTCGCGCTCAAGGCCAACCTCGCGCGCCAGGGACGGACGCGCGCGCCATGCCCTAGAGTCTCCGCAGTGACCCTGCTGCGTTCGGCCACCGTCGTTGAGCCCGCGGACCGCGCCAACCGCGCTGGCGCCGCCCGGGACGGCACCCTGCTGGTGGCGCTGGGCGCCGCGCTGTGGGGCTTGGACGGGCTGTTGCGGATGCCGCTGGCCACTTCGAAAGTCGGCGGCCAGGTCACCGCCAAGCTCAACGCCGGCACCATCGTGCTGTGGGAGCACGTGATCGCGTTCATCGTCCTAGCCCCCCAGCTGCCGGCGGCGCTGCGCGCGTTCGCGCGTTGCGGATGGCGCGAGCGGGCCGCGCTGGTCACCATCGGGGTGGGCGCGTCAGCGGTGGCGACGGCGCTATTCACCAAGTCCTTCGCCCTTGCCGGGGTCCATCACGACTATGTGACCCCGCTGGTGCTGCAACAGTTCCAGCCGGTGTTCGCGGTCGCGCTCGCGGTGATCCTGTTGCGCGAGCGTCCTCAACCGATGCTGGCGCTGTTCGCGATCCCGGCGCTGGTCGGGGGATGGCTGGTGGCCATCGCACACCCGCTGCATCCCCAGGTCGCCGAGCTCTCCCCGGCGCTGCTGGCGCTCGCCGCAGCCGCGCTGTGGGGCGGCGGCACCGTACTGGGCCGATACGTCGGCGGATCGGTGACCCCTGACGACGTCACCACGTTGCGCTTCGCCTTCGGGTTGCTCGGCGCGATCGGGGTGGTCGCGGTCACGGGCGCGCCGATCGCGCCTGGTTGGCACAACGCGCTCGGTCTGGTGTTGCTCGCGCTCATTCCCGGCATCATCGCGCTGGGCGTGTACTACCGCGGGTTGCGCGGCACCCCAGCGTCCCGGGCGACCTTCGCCGAGCTGGCCTTCCCAGCGACCGCCACCGTGGTCGGGATCGCCCTGGGCACGCCGCTCACCGCGTCGCAATGGGTCGGGATCGTGGTGGTGGCGGCGTCGGTGCTGGCGCTCGGCTGGCGGGAGGCGGCGCGCGCGCAATTGACGGCCGCTGCGGCGGCCAGCTAGCCGCGCTGGCTCCCGCGCCGCCGGACACGCCCCCACCGGGTGGCGCTGGCGTTTACCTGCCGCGACCAGCCTGCCGGGACGGCAATCGCGCCGCCGGCTACGCCTTCGCCTCGCGCCGCGCCCCCACCGCCCGGTACGCCACCTCGACCAGCGCCGCGCCCGCCGCGCCGATCACCAGCGCGGTCAGCAACCGGGCCAGGGTCACATCAAGCAGGAAGACCCCGTGCGCCAGTGCCGGGACCGCGACGATGATCGCCACGACGCCGACCAACCCGGCGACCAAGGCGAGCTTCCAGCCGACGATCGGCCGGGCCAGCACGCTGACCGTCCACAGCGAGACGACCACCACCACCAGGGTCGCGGTGGTGCGCGCCTGATCGACGCCACTGGTCGATTCGAGAATCCGAGTGGCCCGGTAGCCCGCGTACGCGGCGACCGCGGTCACCACCCCGGTCGGCACCGCGAAGCGCAGCACGCGCGGGAGGAACCCGGGCAGGTAGCGGCGACGGTTCGGCCCGAGGGCGAGGAAGAAACCCGGAATGCCGATGGTCACCGACGAGATCAGCGTCAGCTGAATGGGCGCGAGCGGATACGCCCCGGCGGTCACCGCGACGGTGAGCGCGAGCGCCAGCGAGTAGACGTTCTTGACCAGGAACAGGTTCGCCGCCCGCTCAATGTTGGCGATCACCCGCCGCCCCTCGGCGACCACGTCCGGCAGGTGCGCGAAGCGCCCGTCCAGCAGCACCAGCTGCGCCACGGCGCGCGTCGCCGCCGAACCGTTGCCCATCGCCACCCCGATGTCCGCGTCCTTGAGCGCGAGCGCGTCGTTCACCCCATCGCCGGTCATCGCCACCACGTGCCCGCGCCGTTGCAACGCGCCCACCACGGCGCGCTTCTGCGCCGGCGTCACCCGTCCGAAAACGCTGTGCCCCTCCAGCACCTCGGCCAACGCGTCCGCGTCCTCGGGCAGTGTGCGCGCGTCCACCCCGTCGTCCGCGCCGGTCACGCCCGGGATGCCGACCCGCGCGGCGACCGCGCCGACGGTGCGCGGGTTGTCGCCGGAGATCACCTTCAGCGCCACGCCTTGTTCGGTGAAGTAGCGCAACGTTTCCGCCGCGTCGTCGCGCACCCGCTCGGCCAGCACCACCAGGGCGGTCGGCACGAGCGCGTCGGGCAGGCGGTGCCCGCCGTCGCCGTCCGCGCGCGGCGGCCGCGGCGCGGGGGCCAGCAGCAGCACCCGGCTGCCCGACGCGGCGATGGCGTCGGCGCGTTCCCGCGCGGACCGTTGCGGCCCGTCGTCCGGCGCGGGCAGGACCATCTCCGGGGCACCGAGGACCCAGCTGCCCCGGCCGGCGACGGTCACGGCGGACCACTTGCGCGCCGAGGAGAACGGGACGCTGGACTCCGCCTGCCAGCCGGTGGTTGGGTAGGCGGCCACGATCGCGGCGGCGGTGGCGTTGTCCGCGTCGGCGTTGAGCAAGCCGAGCGCGTCACTGACCTCGTCGGACCGGGCGTCGGACCGGGCATCGAACCGGGCGTCGGATCCACCGCCGGGAGCCGTGCCGCCGCCACTGTCGGACACCTGCTCGACGAGCAGCTCCACGCGCTCGAACTGGACATCGCCGTGGGTCAGGGTGCCGGTCTTGTCCAGGCACACCACGTCCACCCGGGCGAGCCCCTCAACTGCCGGCAACTCTTGGACCAGGGTTTGCCGCCGGGCCAGCGTGAGCACGCCGACCATGAACGCCAGGCTGGTCAGCAGCACCAGCCCCTCGGGCACCATGCCGACCAGGGCCGCGACCGCGCCGGTCACCGCGTCCTGCCAGCCCTCGGTGTCGGAGCTGCGGAACTGGCTCCACAGCACCAACGGGCCGACCACGACCATCATCAGCGAGATCCAGCGCAGCAGCCGGGTGGTGCCCGCGACCAGCTCGGAGTGGGTGAGGCTGAACCGCCGCGCCTCGGCGGCCAGCTTCGCGGCGTATGCCTCCGCGCCCACCGCCGTCGCCTGGCAGCGGCCCTGCCCGGCCACCACGATCGACCCGGACCGCACCTCGTCGCCGGGAGCCTTGGCGATCGGGTCGGATTCCCCGGTCAGCAACGACTCGTCGATCTCCAGCCCGACGCTGTCGCGCACCCGCCCGTCCGCCGGCACCTGATCGCCGATGCGCAGTTCCAGCAGGTCATCGGCGACGATGGCTTCGACGGCCAGCTCGCGCGCCGCGCCGTCGCGGATGACTCGCGCGTTGGCGGCGTTGAGCACCGCCAGCCGGTCCAGGGTGCGTTTGGCACGCACCTCTTGAAAGATCCCGATCGCCGAGTTGGCGACGATCACCAACCCGAACAGCCCGTTCTGCCATCGCCCGGTCAACAAGATGATCACGAACAGGGTGAGCAGCAGCCCATTGAAGAAGGTGAACACGTTGGCCCGGATGATCTGACCGAGGCCGCGACCACTGTTCGGCGGGGCGGCGTTGGTCCGGCCCGCTGCTTCCCGCTCCGCCACTTGGTCGAGGGTCAGCCCAGAACTCGGCGTCACGAACTCATCCACTGGCGCGAGCACACCCTATGGAAGCATGGCCCGCGCGCCAGCACGAAACGTGCCACGCGCCCGGCGCGCGGCATCACCCTTCACCATGACCCTGGCGACCACATTGGCGACCGCCGCGCCGACAGCCGACGCACCGGTTACCGCTGCACCCGTCCCGAGCCGTCCCCGGCGGCCAACGCGAGCACTTCCTGCCGGGTCACCCGGTTGAAATCGCCCCGGATCGTGTGGGATAGCGCGCCCGCAGCGGCGGCGAACTCCACGATCTCGGCCGGGCTCCCCAGCTCACTGAACCCATAAATGACGCCGCCCGCGAACGCGTCACCACTGCCCACACGATCCACGATATCGGTTATGCGATATTTGCGGGACGTGACGAATTCCGCCCCATCATAAAGGCACGCCGACCAGTCGTTGTGACTGGCGCTGATCGATTCTCGCAGCGAGGTGGCCAGCGCTCGCAAATTTGGGTATTCAGCGAAGACTCGCCGCGCGAGACACTCGTATTGTTCAACGTCAAGGCGGCCCGACGCCACATCCACACCGCTTGGCGCGATGCCGAGGCACTTTTCGATGTCTTCCTCGTTGCCGAGCAGCACGTCGACCAGACCGGCCAACGGGCGCATCACTTCCGGCGCGTTCTTTCCGTACCTCCACAGCTTGGCGCGGTAGTTCAGGTCGCAGGAGACGACGAGACCCATCCGGCGGGCGGTGCTCGCCGCCGCGAATGTCAATTCCGCCGCCGACGCGCTGATGGCCGGGGTGATGCCGGTGATGTGCAGCCAATCCCAGCCGTCCAGCACCGATTCGAAATCCGCGTCGTCCGTGCCGGCGGCGGCGAGCACCGAGCCCGCGCGGTCATAAATGATTTTGGAGGGCCGCTGATTCGTGCCATTCTCCGCGTAGTAGACGCCGATCCGGCCAGGCTTGCGGACAATAGATGAGGTGTCGACGCCGAAACGACGCAACTCCCCCACGCACGCGTCCGCGATCTCGTTGTCGGGCAGTAGGGTGAAAAATCCGGCGTCGAGCCCGAGGCCAGCCAGCTCGACGGCGACGTTGGCCTCGCCGCCGCCAAAGCTCGCCTCGAACACACCCTCCTGCAGGAAGCGCAGGTTGCCGCGCGGCATGAGCCGCAACATGATCTCACCAAAAGTGATGACCCGCTTGGACATTCCGCCCCCTATGCGCCGACGAATCTGACCGGCTGATCGGGCGCCACTCCGCGCCTGGTCAGGTAATAGTCCAGCCGCTCCAGATCCTGGCTGCGCAGCGTCAGGACCTTCTCGCCATCGCGCATCGGGGCGAGAGCGAGTCTGAACACGGCGCTGAGCGCCTCGCGCGTGTTGCGCTCGATGGCCGCGAAATCGCCCTGTTGGATCAGCTCGCTCTTGGCCACCCAACTCCCGCCGCATGCGAAGACCTTTGGGTAGGCCAGGTACTGGCCGAGGGTGGCGAGGCTGACCCCGCCCAATGGGACGAACCGCACGTCCGAGTACGGCCCAGCCAACGCTTTGAGAAACGCCAACCCGCCCAGCTGCTCGACCGGGAAAATCTTGACCACGTAAAAACCGTGGTCGCGGCACTGCTCGATCTCGCCACCGGTCGCGCAGCCCGGCACGAACGGCAGCGACGTCTGGCTGAAGTAGCGCAGCACCGCCGGGTTACAACCTGGGGTGACGAAGAACTGCGCGCCCCGCTCCCGCGCCTGCTCGGCCTGCCCGGCGCTGAGTATGGTGCCCGCGCCCACGGTCAAGTCCGGGAATTGTCGGCGCGCCAGCTCGATCGCGTCGAGTGCGGCGTCGGAGCGCAGCGTGATTTCCACCACATTCAACCCGCCCGCGATGAGCGCGGCACAGGTCGGAATGATCTGTTCCGGCTTAGCGACCGTCACGGTCGGCAGCAGCCCGGACAGTCGCACGTTCTCTAGCGGTTCGAGCATGGCCGGATCCTCACCTTCGGGCTGGGGCATCAAGGATGGCGACGACGCGCGGGATGGAGCCGCCGCGCGCGCCGCTCACACCATTCGGGCGACCCGCGCCGCGCGGAATGGGCGCGCCGCCATTGGCTCTTCTCACGCGCGGTGGCGGCGCAGCAGGCTCAGCTCCGGCGCACCGAGCCGGTCGCTGGCCGTGTCCAACTGATGCCAATGCGGGTAGAGCAGCGGCATCGCGCTCACCGCGTCCAGCCGCGCCAACTCGCCCGCGTCCAGGGTCAGCTCCGCAGCGGCAAGGTTGTCGGCCAGCTGGCCGTCCGTTCGCGCGCCGATGATCAGCGAGGTGACACCGGGCTGCGCCAGGAGCCAGGCCAGCGCCACCTGTGCGGCGGACACCCGGTGCGCGTCGCCGATCTCGATCAACACGTCAATGGTGTCGTAGAGCTTGCCCTCATCATGGATGGGCGGCTCGTCCCATCCGGCGAATCGGCGCGTGCCCTCGGGCGAGCGCTGGTCGCGGCGGTACTTGCCGGACAGCAAACCGCCGGCCAGCGGGCTCCACACCAAGATCCCCAGGCCTTGGTCCAGCGACGCCGGGACCAGTTCGTACTCTGCGTCGCGCGCCTGCAACGAGTAGTAGATCTGCTGGCTGACAAATCGCGGCAAGCCCAGCCGATCCGCGACACCGAGCGTCTTGAGCAGCTGCCACCCGGTGAAGTTCGACGCACCGACGTATCGCACCTTGCCCGACCGCACGAGGTGGTCCAACGCGGCCAGGGTCTCCTCGACCGGCGTCTGCCCGTCCCATTCGTGCAGCTGATACACATCAATGTGATCGGTGTTCAGTCGGCGCAGGCTGGCCTCGCAGCCAGAGATCACATGGTGGCGGGACAGCCCCGCGTCGTTCGGTCCATCACCGACCGGCATCCGCACCTTGGTGGCGAGCAACACCTCATCGCGCCGCTTGCCCAACGCCTCGCCGAGCACTCGCTCGCTGTGACCGAGGGAATACCCGTCCGCCGTGTCGATCAGGTTGACACCCGCGTCCAAGCACATGCCGATCTGCCGACGCGCCCCAGCTACGTCGGTGTCGCCAACCATCGCCGACCAGCCCACTCCGCCGAAGGTCATCGTGCCCAGCGCCAACGTCGAGACGCGCAACCCAGAGGCACCCAATTGCCGATACTCCATGCCTGAAAACCGTACCCTTGCCGTTGGCCAACCACTCGGCGCACATTTAGAACGACCGGCCCGACAAGCTCTGCGCCGGCAGATCGGAGCGACCGCATGAAGTTCCTCATCCTGTGCAACGACGCGCCCTACGGCGCCGAGCGCCCGTACAACGCGCTGCGGCTCGCCGGTTCGCTGGCCCGCCGCGCCGACGTCGAGGTCAAGGTGTTCCTGTTCGGCGACTCCGTGGGCTGCGCGTTGGCCCACCAGAAGGTGCCGGACGGCTACTACCACCTCGACCGGATGCTGGACTCGATCATCCGGCACGGTGGGGAGGTCGGCTGCTGCGGCACCTGCATGGACGCCCGCGCGCTGCCCGAATCGGCCCTGCTAGAGGGCGCCAAGCGCTCCACCCTGGACGCGGTCACGGACTGGACGATCTGGGCCGACAAAGTCATCACGTTCTGACCCCTCCGGCCCACTTGCCCTTCGCCCGCTCGCGCCCTGCCCGCGCCCTGCCCGCGCACTCGCCGCCAGCGATATCGACCGCTCAGGACACAGCGGCGCGGACACCCGGGCACTCGTCCGGTCACTGCGGCAGCGATCGGCAGAACGCTCAGGCGCACGGCTGGCCAGGACGCAGCGCCCTGCGGCGGCCAGGCGAGCACACTCCTCGCGGTCGCCGGGGTGATCGCGACCCGCCCAATGGAGTCGGCGCGCTGGGACGCGAGCTCCCGTGCGGGACAGTGCAAAGCGCTTGCTTTTCGAACTGTTGTTCGATAGAATGGAGGGGTGTTCGAGACCCGCCAGACAGCGCCGGCTGCTGGCGCCGCGCCGGAGTCGGCCACCGTGTGGCCGAGGCTCGTCGACTGCCCGGGCCCGGTTGACGGGTTGGGGCAAGATGGTCCGGGTCTCGGCTTTCCTGCGCTGAGCGGGCTGGGACCCGATGATCGCGAGCGAGCGGTCTTTGGCTCCAGTTCGGTTGATGGGCCGGGAGGCGTTGACGGTCTTGGGCCGGTCGATGGGCTGGGGGCGGTTGGGGAGTTCCGGGGTGCGGTGGACCGGCTGGTGGGGTTGGAGTGGTCTCGGGTGGCTGGTGGGGTGTTGTTGGATGTGGTGCGGGAGTTGGAGGTTCAGAAGCGGCGGCTGGCGGGGGTGGATCAGGCGTTGCTGGCGCAGTTGGGTTTGCGGCATATGGCTGGGGAGAAGGGGTATCGGGACACCGCGTCGCTTCTGGTGGACCAGTTGCGGATCAATCCGGTCGAGGCGCGTCTTCGGGTCGGTGACGCCGCCGATTTCGGGCCGTCGGCGACGCTGGGCGGCCAGCCGCTGCCGCCGGCGTTCCCGGAGCTGGCCGCCGCGATCGCCGCCGGGGAGGTCTCGGTGGGGCACGCCCGGGCGGTCACCAAGTTCACTGGCGCGGTGCCGTCGAGCGTTCCGCCGGGAGTGCGCGAGGTCGCCGAGGCGCATCTGATGAGAGCCGCTGGCGTGGCTCACCCGGCGCAGGTCGCCCGGCTGGCCACTGGGTTGTTGGCGCGGCTGGACCAGGACGGCCCCGAGCCGCGTGAGCAGGCCGAGCAGCGGCGGCGGGGTTTCACGCTGTCGACCGGGGTGGATGGGTGGTCGAAGGCGGACGGGCGGATCTCGCCGCTGTTGACCGCGCAGTTGAACGCGGTGTTCGACTCGTTGGGCGCGCCCAAGCCCGCTGACGACGGGGCGCGGGACGACCGGGCGCCCGCGGCGCGGCGCCACGACGCGCTGTTGGACGCCTGCGGGCGGTTGTTGCGGTCGGGTTCGCTGCCCGACGCTGGCGGCGCCCCGATCACGGTGCTGGTCACCATCAACGAGACCGACCTGCGCGGGCGCGTCGCCGAAACCACCGGGCAAGGCGCGGCGGCCGCACGCCCGCGCGCCGGGAGCGCCAGCCCCGCCGACCCAGGCACCGCCGCCACCGCCACCGGCCGCGACCCGGCGCACCGCGCCCAGACCAGCCCCGACCCGGACCCCGCCACCGCAGTCCCGGCGGGCTGGGGCGCGGACGACCCGGACACCGCCACCAGGGTTCCCGCGGGCTGGGAGACGACCGACCCGGACACGGCCACCGCAGTCCCGGCGGGCTGGGAGACGATCGACCCGGACACGGCCACCGCGGTTCCGGCGGGTTGGGGCGCGGACGACCCGGACACCGCGGTTCCGGCGGGCTGGGGCGCGACCGACCCGGACACCGCCACCGCAGTCCCGGCGGGCTGGGAAACGGCCGACGCGGACGCCGAAGCCGGGGGGTCCTTGGCCGCGCGGGTCGCGGCCGTGTTCGGCCCCACCGGGCGCGGCGCGCGGCTACGGCGTGACCAGCCACGGGCACCTCCTCCCGATCGCCGACGTCCTCGCCCTGGCCGCCGAAGCCGAGATCATTCCCGTCGTTTTGAACGACGCCGGCGGGATCGTGTCCTATGGCCGCTCCCAGCGCCTCGCCACCCCCGCCATGCGCAGAGCGCTAGCGGCCCGTGACAGCGGGTGCAGTTTCCCGGGCTGCGACATCCCACCCGAATGGTGCGAAGCACACCACGTGACCAGATGGGAACACGGCGGAAACACCTCGCTGGACGAACTCGCCTTCCTCTGCGGCCCCCATCACCGCGACCACGTCCGCCAGGGCTGGCAATGCCAAATGATCAACGGCGTCCCCCACTGGATCCCACCCACCTGGATCGACCCCAACCAACAACCCAGACGCAACCACGCCCACACCCGACTATGACCAGCCACCAATGACCCTGCCCGGTGAATGGCATCGGCAACAGGCGTCCACGGTCTTGACTCGACGATCTTGACTTGACTTGACTTGACTCGACTGCGGTGCCCGTGTGGTGCGCGGTGGCAACGCGACACGGGTCCCTCCGCGCCAAGCCGGTGGCACCACACCCTCAGTGGTGGTACGCCGTCTCCTGCCGTCCCGCGCGTGGCAGCGGCGCGGACAGTCCGCGCAGGTACTCCACCGAGGAGCGGATGTTGTCCAGCAAATGATCGGCAAGATCACGCGACACCCCGTTGCGCACCACGACCCGTTGCACCGTGGTGCCGGCCATGTCGTCCGGCAGCGGGTACGCCGGAACCTGCCAGCCGCGCTCGCGCAGCTGATTGCTCAGGTCATGCAGGTCCCACCAGCGTCCGCCCGGGTTCGCGGTGGCACCGGCCAGCTTCCAGGCCACCACCGGCAACTCGGACCCGTCGGCGACCACCTCGAATTCGTCCATCGCGCCAATCGCGCCCGACAGATGCTTGGCGATGTCCCGGCACGCTTGCTGGACCCGCCGGTACCCGTCGAAACCCAATCGCAGGAAGTTGTAGTACTGAAGCAGCACCTGCGCCCCGGGGCGGGAGAAGTTTATGGCCAGCGTCGGCATCTCCCCGCCCAGGTAGGACACCTTGAAAATCAGCTCCTCGGGCAGGCGCTCCGCCGCGCGCCACACCACCCACCCGATGCCGGGGTAGACCAGCCCATACTTGTGCCCGGAGGTGCTGATCGAGGCCACTCGCGGCAGCCGGAAGTCCCAGACCAGGTCCGGATCCAGGAACGGAGCCACGAACCCGCCAGACGCGCCGTCCACATGGATCGGCACGTCCAAACCGGTGTCGGCCTGCAGCTGGTCCAACGCGGCGGCGATCCGCGCCACCGGCTCGTACGCCCCGGTGTAGGTCTGCCCGAGGATCGCGACCACACCGATGGTGTTCTCGTCCACGTAGTGGCCGATGTCGGCGCCGTCCAGCAGCGGGTGCTCGTCGGTGACCGGCACGTAGCGCGGCTCGACATCCCAATAGTTGGCGAACTTCTCCCACACCACCTGCACGGCGGAGCTCATCACCAGGTTGGGGCGCTCGGCGGCGGCGCCGGCGGCCCGCCGGGCCAATTGCCAGCGGCGTTTGAGCGCGAGCCCACCGAGCATGCACGCCTCCGAGGACCCCACCGTCGAGGTGCCGATGGTGGCGCGCGGCTCCGGTGCGTGCCACAGGTCGGCGAGCATCGTCACGCACCGGGCTTCGATCGCCGCAGTCGCCGGGTACTCGTCTTTGTCGATCATGTTCTTGTCGAACGTTTCGCGATAGAGCTGATCGGCGGCCGGCTCCATCCAGGTGGTGACGAAGGTGGCCAGATTCAGCCTGGCGTTGCCGTCCAGCATCGCCTCGTCATGCACGAGCTGGTAGGCGGTGTGCGGGGCCATGCTCCCCGCCGGCAGCGCGAAGCGCGGCACGGTCAGCTCCTCGGCGCTTTCCGCGAACAACGGATTGACCGTCAACGAGTCTGGCAACACGGCCCTCCGGCCCGGACGCAGCGGCACAACGGCCTCCTCACAGCGCTCCAAGGTCACGCCGGTCTCCGCGAGCCGCGCCCCGACGCTCCGCACCGACCCTAGCGCGCATTTCCTGGCGGCTGGGAACTCTCGGCGCGCGGCGCTGCGGACAGGGCCGACATGCCTTGCGACCTCGCGCGCATTCCTGGCGGCTGGGAACTCTCGGCGGCCCGCTGCCGACCAAGCGGTGCCGACCAGGCGGCTTTCAACCTGGCGCTGTCGGCAGGCGCGCGGCCCGCGCGACGCGCGGCGGCTGGTGAACCGCTCCCGCCCCCGGCACGCGCCGTGGTGGACTTACCCCATGACCGAAGCGACCACCTCCCATCTGGACGCCCTCACCGCAGAACTGCGCGCTGGGGAACGCGCCTGGGCGGGTCTCAGCCTCGACCGCCGTCGCGAGCTGCTGATCTCCCTGCGCGAGGCAACCGCGCGCCACGCCGCCGAGTGGGTGCGCGTTGCCTGCCAGATCAAAGGCATCCCGGCCAACAGCGCGCTGTCCGGAGAGGAGTGGACCAGCGGCCCGTACGCGGTGCTCACCGCCGCCGACGCGCTGGCACAGTCCGTCGCCGCGCTCGCCGCCGGCCGCAGCCCACTCGACGGCTTCCCGATGACCAAGGCGGTCGGTGACCGGCTCGCGGTGCGCGTGCTGCCGCATGGCAGCGCCGACCGGATGCTGCTCAACGGCTTCTCCGCCGAGGTCTGGTGCCAGCCGGGAGTGAGCGCGCCAACGCTGCGGCAGGACGCGGGGCTAGCCCAGCGCGATCCCTCCCAGACCGGCGGGATCGGCCTGGTGCTCGGCGCGGGCAACATCTTCTCCATCGCGCCGCTGGACGCGCTCTATGAGCTGTTCGCGCACAACCGCGTGGTGCTGCTGAAACTGAATCCAATAACCGATCCGCTGCTTGGCGTGCTCGAGAAGGTGTTCGCATCGTTCATCGAACTCGGCGTGTTGCGAATTGTGACCGGGGGGGTTGAGTTCGGCGCCGCCGCGCTGGCCCACCCGCTGATCGCGCACGCGCACATAACCGGCGCGCTCGCCTCACACGACGCGATCGTGTTCGGGCCGGGCACGGACGGGCGAGACCGCAAAGCGCGCGGCGAGGCGCTGCTGGGAATACCGATCACCAGCGAGCTCGGCGGGGTGTCGCCGACGATCGTGGTGCCGGGCCGCTGGTCGCAGCGGGACTTGGCCTTCCAAGCCGAGCACATCGTGACCCAGAAGCTGCACAACAACGGCTACAACTGCATCGCCGCGCAGGTGCTGGTGCTCAGCGGCGATTGGCCGCAGCGCGCGGCGTTCCTGGACTCGTTGCGCGCCGCGTATGGCGCCGCCGCTCGCCGCCCGGCGTACTACCCCGGCAGCGATGGCCGGCTCGCCGCGGCGCTCGCCGCGCATCCGGAGGCCGGACGGTTCGCCGACGGCGACCGCGTTCTGCTCACCATCCCCGGGGACGATGACGACCCCGTGTACACCGAGGAATGCTTCGGTCCGGTGCTGGCGGTCACCACGCTGCCCGGGGGCGGCGCGGCGTTCCTGGCCAGCGCGATCCAGTTCGCCAACGCACGCCTCGCCGGAACCTTGGGGGCAAACATAGTGATTCACCCACGAACGCGCCGCCAACTCGGCGCCGGGTTCGAGCGGGCGCTCGCCGAGCTGCGCTACGGCACGATCGGCGTCAACGCCTGGACCGCGGTCGGCTTCCTCACCGCCCGCGCCACCTGGGGCGCGTTCCCCGGGCACACGCTCGCTGACGCCGGCAGCGGGATCGGCATCGTGCACAACGCGCTCTTGCTCGACCACGCGGAACGGACCGTGGTACGCGGCCCGTTCCGTCCCTTCCCCCGCTGCTTGTCCGCCGGGGAACTCGCGTTTTCTCCGCGCCCGCCCTGGTTCGTCACCAACCGCACCGCCGGGCTGACCGGCGCGCGGCTGACCGACTTCGTGGCCGCGCCCGGCTGGCGCAAGCTGCCGCGGCTGTTCGCCGGCGCGCTGCGCGGCTGACCGCGAGACGCGCTACCGCCGCCCGCGACGCGAGGTGAGCGCGCGGCGCGGCCGGCGGCAGGAGCGCGGCTCGGCGTCCACTACGCCAGCTGGCGCGGAGGCTGTTCACAACTGGCGCGTGCCCCCGGCAGCGCGGGCTGCGGGACCCACAGCAGCCGTCACCGCTCGAGCAGGCTCACCGCTCGAGCAGCCGTCACAGGTCGATGACCGAGCGGGTCAGGTGCTTGGGCACGTCGGCGTCCCGGCCGATCGCGGCGGCCCAGGTCACCGCGTGCCGCTGGATGGCCACCAACTCGACTTGCGGGTCCGCCGTCGGCTGCCGCGCGCTCGCCCCGGTGGCGGTGATCGCCTCGACCTGCGCGTCGGTCAACGGCGTCATCCCCCACACCAACGTGCCCGGTCCGGCCACTGAGATCGGGCCGTGCCGGTACTCCCCGCTGGCGTAAGCCTCGGCCCACATGCCGACCGACTCGCGGCACTTCAACGCGGCCTCCTGGGCCAGCGCGGCGGCCCAACCAGTGCCGAGCACCACTAGTTGACGCGGCGCCGGCTCGGTCACCGGGGTGTCGATCACCTGCTGGGCTTGGTCGGCCAACTCGCCCAGCGCCGCGGCCGACTCACCCAGCTGGGCGCGCAACAGGGTGAGCAGCGTGGTCGGGAAGCGGGTCTGCACCACCGAGTGCTCGTCGGCGTAGGACAGGTCGACGATCTCGTTGGCGGCGGCACCGATCGGGGTGCCCAGCGTGCCAAGCACGGCGGTGACCGGGGCCTGCTCCGCCAGCCGCGTCACCGCCTGCAAGACCTCGGTGGTGGTGCCCGAGCGGCTTATCGCGAGCACCCGGTCGTAGTCGCGGACCACCCCATCGGTGGGAACCTCGGAGGCGATCGTGGCATCGGTCAGCCCATGCCCGCGCTGTTCGCGCAGCCTGGCATACGCGCGCGCCAGGTAGAACGAGGTGCCACAGCCGATCGCGAGCACGTGCTCACCGGATGCCGGCAATCCGGCGACACCGGCTGCCGCATGCTCGATCGCGCGTCGCCAACACGTCGGTTGGCTGCCGATCTCGGCGAAGGTCACCTGGCAAATGGCTTTGTCGGACACTAGGGGGCCATCCTTTGTTGTGAGGGTTCGTTCGTGGATGCAGTGGTTCGCGTGGCGGCGCTGGCTCGCCGGGCGAGTATGGCGGCGCCCAAACACGCGGCGTTGTCGCCGAGCCGGGCCGGCACGAGCTGCGGCACCGGTTGCCAGACCAGCAGCTCGCGCAGGCGGTTGCGCAGTGGGTCGAACAGCGCTTGGCCGGCGCACGCCAGCCCGCCACCGATGACGATCCGCTCGGGCGCGAGCAGCGACACATAGGTGGCCAGGGCGCGGGCCAACGCCGCCACCGCGTCGCCCCACACCCGCCTAGCGATCGGATCGTCGCCGAGCCGGTCGACCACTTCGCGGGCCCCCGGCACCGCGATCCCGCTCGCCTGGTGGTAGCGCCGGGCGATCGAAGCGGCCGAGGCGACCGCTTCCAGGCAGCCGTGCGCGCCGCAGACGCAGTCGACATCGGCCCCGACGTCGATGTGCCCGATCTCACCGGAATAGGCATCGGTCACCATGCGCCCGTCGATGAACATCGCCCCGGAGATGCCGGTGCCGATCGGCAGGAACAGCAGGTCACGAGCGTCCCGCCCGGCGCCCAGCAGACGCTCGGCTAGGCCACCGGTGCGCACGTCGTGCCCGAATCCGACTGGCCGCCCGCAGCGTTCCCCGACCAGCTGGCGGAACGGCACGTCGTGCCAGCCGATGTTCTCCGAGTAGCGGGCGATTCCGGCGGCGTCATCCACCACGCCGGGCACCACCAGCCCCACCGCCGCGGCGTCCCCGGCTCGTTCCAGCAGCTCGTCCAGCACCGTGAGCACCCGTGCCACCACCGCGTCCGGTCCGTCCGCGCGCGGCGTCGCCCACCGGTGGTACTTGATCCCCCCGTCGGAGTCGGCGGTCAATTCGCCTGCGACGACGGCGCCCTTGATCATCGTGCCGCCGACGTCCAGCGCGATCACCTTGTCCGTCATCGTCGATCTCCCACCGGCCCTGGCAACTACTTGATCCCGGTCGTCGCGATGGAGCGGACGAACCAGCGCTGGCCCAGCACGAACAAGATGAGCATCGGCAACTGGCTGATCAAGGTGGTGGCCATCAGCTGCGGCCAGTTGGTGAAGTGCGCGCTCTGGAAGGTCGCGAGGCCGTACTGGACGGTCCAGGTGCCCGGCGAGTTGAGCACGATCAGCGGCCACAGGAAGTCGTTCCACACGTTCAGGAAGGTCAGGATGGCCACTGTGGACAGCGGCGGGCCCATCAGCGGGAGCAAGATTTGCCAAAGGGTGCGCAGCCGGCCCGCGCCGTCGATGAGCGCGGCCTCCTCCAGCTCGCGCGGCAGTCCCAGGAAGAACTGTCGGAGCAGATAGATCCCGAACGCGGTCGCCAGGTTCGGCACGATCAACGCGCCCAGCGAGTCAACCAGGTGCAGGTCCTTGGTGATCAACAGGGTCGGGATCATCACCACCTGGAACGGGATCATCAAGGTGGCGAGGATGACGAAGAACACGGTCTTGTTGCCGAGGAACTTCATCCGCGCGAAGGCGTAGCCGGCGAGGCTGCACAGCACGAGATTGCTGATCACGCAGGTGACCGAGACGATGGTGGAGTTCAGCATCCAGTGACCGAGCGCGGTCTGGCTCCACGCGTCGGTGAAGTTCCGCCACTGCAGGCCGGTGATGCTGGGCAGCTTCGGCGGGAAGGTGCGGGTGTCTTCCAGCGTGGACAGCGCGGTGACCAGCATCCACAGCAGCGGCACCACCATGATCACTGACAGCGGGATCAGCAGCAGGTGCCAGCCGGACGGGCGGTGGCGGCGCAGCCAACGGCGCGCCCGTGGTCCGCGCGACAGCGGCGGACGGGACGCGACGGCGGGCCCCGGAGTGACGGCCGACGGCTCGACGGTGATCGAGGTCACGTCAATCGCTCTCCCGTCCCATGCGCATCTCGATCAGGCTGATCAGCGCGATCACCACGAACAGCAGGCAGGCGACCGCCGCGGCGTATCCGGCGTGGGAGAAATTGAACGCCTGCTGGTACAGGTAGTAGACGACCACAGTGGTCGCGTGCAACGGGCCGCCCTTGGTGGTCACATAGACCTCATCGAACAGCTGCAACGCGTTGATGGTCAGCCAGACCAGCATGAAGCCGGCGATGGGCCGCAGCAGCGGCACCTGGATCCGCCAGAACGCGCCCGTCTTGGTGCAGCCATCGATCTGCGCGGCCTCAAGCAGATCCGGTGGGACCGATTGCAGCGCGGCCAGGAAGATCAGCGCGCCGAACCCGAGCCAGCCCCAGACGGTCATCACCACGATCATGTAAAGCGCCTGACCGGGTGAGGAGAAGAACCCCTGCGAGGAGATGCCGATCTTGTTCAGGCCGGAGTTGACGATGCCGTACGAGGGGTCGAACAGCCAGCTGAAGATGACCCCGGTGGCCACCGTTGAGGTGACCACCGGCACGAACACCGCCAGCCGGTAGACCGTGATGCCGTGGATCTTCCGGTTCAGCGCGGCGGCCACCAGCAGCGACAGCACCAGCGTGATCGGCACGAACAGCACGGTGTAGATGGCGGTGTTCTTGATCGCCTCGCGCAGCACCGAGTCGTGCAGCATCTGGCTGAAGTTCTTCGTGCCGATCCAGGTGGCCGCCGTCTGCAGGTTGCTGCGCTGGAAGGCGAGCACGAAGCTCCACACCACCGGCACGACCCCGAACACACCGATCAGCAGCACGCTGGGGCCGATCAGCGCCCAGCCGGTCAGCAGCTCGGTGACGCGCCGCTTCGCGAACCAACCGCCGGATGCGGCTCGTCGCGGCGGGCTGTCCCCGGTCCGCGACGAGCCGCCGATGCGGCGATCGTGCAGTACTGCGCTCACCCGCCCGCCAGGATGGAGCTCACCTGCTTGCTGGCGTCATCGAGCGCGGCCTGTGGCTGCGCCTTGCCGAGCAACACCGACTGGACCATGGTGCCGACCGCGGCCGAGATCTCGCCGTAGCTCTCGACGTTCGGCCGGACCTTCTTGACGTTGTTCAGGTTGTCGACGAACACCTGATCGCCCGGGTACTTCTGCAGGAACGTCTGGTAGTCGGGCAGCTGCGTCACTGAGGAGCGCAACGGCAGGTCGCCGGTCTGAATGCAGAACTGAAGATCGACCTCCGGCGAGGTCAGCCACTGAACGAACGCGATCGCGGCATTCACTCGATCGCTGGAGTGGTCGAAGACCATGTACAGGTCCGGGCCGGAAATCGTCTGGTGGTCGCCGTTGTAGCCGGGCAGCAGCGTCACACCGTAGTCAACGTCGGAGTTGATGCTGGACAGATCCCACGGGCCAGTCCACATCATCGCGATCTTGCCGCTGTTGAACAGGTTGAGGTAGTTGTCATTGCCGGTGTCCAGGTACACCGACTTGTCGGTGACGGCCATGTCCTGCAGCTGCTGCAACGCGGCCAGACCCGCCGCCGAGTCGAACGCCGGGGCGGAGTTGTCCGGGGTCAGCAGGTCGCCGCCGGCCTGCCAGAGCATCGCCAGGTAGCGCCAGACGGTGTCCTCGCTGCCGTCGTTGACGTAGGCCCAGCCGAAGGTCTTGGTCGCCGAATCGGTCAGCTGGGCCGCCGCCTTGCGGAAGTCATCCCAGGACCACTGGTCAGTGGGCAGCGCCACGCCCTTGTCGGCGAAGAGTTTCTTGTTGTAGACCAGCGCCAGGTTGTCCACCAGCGCCGGGATTCCGATGACCTTGCCATCGACGGTGGCCGAGTCGCGCTCGGAGGGGTAGAAGTCATCCCAGCCAAAGGATGGGTCTTGCACCTTTTGGGTCAGGTCAACCAGTTTCGGCTGCACGGCCAGCTGCGCCGCGGACGAGCCGTACTGGTACGACACATCCGGGTAGTTGCCGGCCTGGAAGCCAGTGGTGATCTTTTGCAGCGCGTAGTCGTTGCCGCCGTTGAACTGCAGCTTGACTTGGCTGTTCGGGTTTTCGGTGTTCCATTGCTTGACCAGGTCGGTTAGCGCGGTTTCCTCGATGTCGGTGTAACCGTGCGAGACCGTGATCGTCACCGCCTTCGCCGGAGCCGTGGTCGGAGCCGGGGCCGAGGTCGCGGCGACGGCGCCGGTGCCAGCCGGAACGGACGGGCTGGAACTCGGCTTCTTGCTGCTGGAGCAGCCAGCGACGGTAACGGCGGCGACCGTGGCCAGCGCGATCAGTGCGGCGCCTCGCTTCATGGGCGGTCCTCCTCGCGATACAGCATGAACGATCATGCCCATGCTCATTTGAACGGGCTTGTAGTCGGAAGTCTTTCATCGGCATACCTACGTGTCAAGGGGTCCGCCGACCCCGCATCCGGGCCGTGTCGGTTCCTGATGACCGCAAGACCGGCATTCTCCGGATTTGTCACGCCTGGCGCGCTCAGCTCGATGCTCGTATGGTAATTGCTGTGCGTCAGCCAGAACGACTGGGAGCGATCCTTGAGCTCCTGGACCGCGAGCACGCGGCCAGTGTGGCCGAGCTGGCCGGGCGTCTGGGCGCCTCGGCCGCTTCGGTCCGCCGCGACTTGGCGCTGCTCGACGCCCAGCAGCTGATCACCCGCACGCACGGCGGGGCCACGCGGTCCGCCGTCTTCCGTGAGCTCCCGATGTCGTTTCGCGCCGGCCACCACCAGGGCGCCAAGCGCGCCATCGCGGCGTTCGTCGTCGGCTTGCTCCCGGCGGCGGTCGAGTCGATCGCGCTCAACGGCGGCAGCACGACCGCTGAGGTGGCCCGCGCGCTGGGCCGCTTCCCCCGGCTGCGGGTGGTGACCAACGCGCTGCCGGTGGCCGCCGAGCTGGTGGCCCGCCCTGGCATCGACCTGGTGGTCTGCGGCGGCAACGCGCGGATGCCGTCCCAAGAGCTGGTCGGACCGATCGCCGAAGCCGCGCTGTCCCGGATCAACGTCCAGTTCGCCATCATGGGAGTCGATGGGGTGAGCCGCGCTGGGGGCCTGACCACCCACCACGAGATCGAGGCGCAGACCAACCGGGCGATGGCAGATGCCGCCGAGACGGTCTACGTGGTGGCCGATTCATCCAAGCTCGGCCGCCGCGGTTTCGCCCAGATCCTCGCCCTCGACGCGATCGCCGGGATCGTCACCGACGACGGCGCCGACCCCAGCCAGGTGCGCGATCTGGAAGCCGCTGGGGTCGAGGTGCACCAAGCGCCGTCGGGCTGAGGGGCCGCAGCGGTGCGGACGCGCCGTGGCCGGCCGCGGGGGTCCCGCGGCCGGCCACGCGGTGGCCTGGCAGGCGAGCGCTAGAGCGCCAGCTCCGGCGGGAGCAGGGCGGCGTGCGCCTTGCGCATCGCGGCGGCCAGCTCGTCGATCTGCCCCACGGTCAGGGTCGCCGACGCGTTCGGGTCGGCCATCATCGCGTGCACGATGTGCGCCGGGTCGCGCTCCATGAACGCGCGCACGGTCAGGTCCACCACGTTCAGGAACGCGCGGTTGAGCGCGGCGCACTGCGCGGGCAGCGGCGCGACGGTGATCGGGGCGGCGCCGCTGGGGCCGATCCGGCACGGCACCTCGACCCCGACCCCGTCCGGCAAGTTGGGGATCAGCCCGGTGTTCAGCACGTTCGCCTGGATCGTGATCGGCGCCCCCGCGGTCATCGAGCGGATCACTTGGGGGGCGTATTCCGCCGCCTCGTCCTCCGGCTCCACGTACTCCCCGCGCGCCACGCTCGGCGCGAGCCGGGTCATCTCCTCGGCGTTGTGCGCGCTGATCTGGACATAGTCGCGCAGCGGGATGCGCAGCCGCTCGATCTCCTCGGGGTGCGGCAGGTACCACGGCACGTACTCGCTGGAGTGCTCGGAGGTCTCGGTCGGGTAGACGCCGAGCCGGCGGTACATGTCCACCCGGACCCGGCGGCGCAGCTGCGGGTCGGCTTCGATGCGCGCGTCCAGCAGCGGGTACAGGTTCTGCCCGGCCCGGGTCCAGGACAGCAACCAGGCCTGGTGATTGACCCCGGCGCTGGCGAAAGCGACCTCGTCCAGCGGCACCTCGATCAGCTCGCACAGGTCGTGCACGGTCCAGTAGACCGAGTGGCACAGGCCGAGGAACTTCAGTTGCGGGAACCGCCGGGGCAGGAAGGTGGCGATCATCGACATCGGGTTGGTGTAGTTCAGCAACCAGGCGTTCGGGCAGATCGCCAGCATGTCCTGCGCCAGCCCCTCCAGGAAGCCGAACGTGCGCAGGCCGCGGAAGATGCCGCCCACCCCGAGCGTGTCACCGATGGTCTGCCGCAGCCCGAAGGACTCGGGGAGGTCGAAGTCGGTCAGGGTGGCCGCGTGCCCGCCGATGGCCACCGTGTTGATCACGAAGTCGGCGCCCGCGAGCGCCTCGGCGCGCGACAGGGTGGCGCGGATGTGCGCCGGCCGCCCGTGATGGCGCACCGCGATCTCGGCGATGCCGCGCGCCAGCTCAAGGCGCTCCGCGTCGATGTCGTGCAACACAAAGGTGGGCTCGGGCAGGTCCGGGTAGGAGAGCAGGTCGCGAAGCAGCTGTCGGGTGAACTCGGCCGAGCCCGCCCCGACGAAGGTGATGGTGGTCATGGACCCCTAGTATCGTCGCGCGGCGCCAACTGAGCAACACCGCTTTTGAATGATCACAGTCTTGATTGAATGATCACGCCGGTCACCCTGCCGCCGTTGGCCTCACTTCACGCTGCCGCTGAGCAGGCCGCTGACGATGTACCGGTTCAGGATGAGCGCGATGATCGCCGGCACGATGAGCGCGTACACCCCGGCGGCGCTCATCAACGAGTACGGCACCACGTGGCGCCCCTGAAGGGCCGCGATGGTCACCGTGAGCGGCTGGGTGGCCAAGTCGTTGGAGAGGACTAGCGGGAACAAGAACTGCGCCCACGCGAACAGGAAGGTGATGATCCCGGTGGACAGGATGCCCGGTCGCGCGAGGGGCAGCATGATGTGCCAGAACACGCGCATCCGGCCGGCGCCGTCCACCGCCCCGGCCTCCTCCAGCGCCAACGGAAGGCTGGACATGTAGCTGTAAAGGATCCAGGTGGCCAGTGGCAGGAAGCCAGAGACATACACCAGCACGATCCCGGTATAGGTGTTCACCAGCTGGAGCCAAGTCATGATCTTGTAGAGCGGGATCAGCGTGGTGTAGGTCGGGAACGCCATCGTGGCCAGCACCGCGTAGAAGAACACCTTGCTGCCGCGAAAAGTCATTCGGGAGAACGCGAAGGCGGCCATCGAGGCGAGCACCACGGTGATTATCGTGGCCGCGCCGCACTCGATGAAAATGTTCAAGGTGGCGCGCGGGATCCCGCTCACCGAGCCACCGGAGCCACTGAACAGCAGCCGGAAGTTCCGCAGCGTCGGCGTCGGTGGGAGATAGTGCGACGGTTTCGAGCTGACTTGCGCGTCCGTCTGCAGGCTGGTGTTGATCGCCCAGTACAGCGGGATCACCGTCCACAGCAAAATGAACGCGACGCCGACCCAGCGCAATCGGAACCAAGCTCGCCGCTTCATCTAGAACTCCACCCGTCGATAGACGAATTTCACGATCAGGAGCGACAGCGCGACCGTGGCCACGGTTATCAGCAACGATATCGCGTAGCCCTCGCCGAAATCGAGGTTCCGGAAAGTGACAAAGTAAATCTGTTCGGTCACCGACGCGCCGGTGGCGGCCGCGCCATTCAAGACGTACGGCTGGTCGAACACATTCAACGTGGCGACCAGCGCCTGCACCATCGCGATGGCGACGCCAGGCCGAACCAACGGCAGAGTGATTTGTCGGAAGGTCGACCACCCCGCGCAACCGTCCAGCGTGGCCGCCTCGTAAAGCTCGCCGGGGATGTTCTGCAGCGCGGCGAACACCAGCAAAGTCGACAGCGGCGTCATCTGCCAAACTTGCACCAGCTCGATCGCGATGACCGTGATCCACCGGCTATGGCCCAGAAACACCTGATAGTTCCCGATCAGGCTCAGCGAATGCAACACGCTGTTCAACAGACCCGAATTAGCGTCCCAAATGCCCGTCCACACGATGCCCTCGACCACCCCGGGCAGCGCCCACGGCAGGATGAGAATCGCGATCAACAGGGCTCGACCCCGAAACGGGCGCTGCAAGGTGACGGCGAACATGATGCCGAGGATCGTGGACAGCGCCACCCCCACGACCACATAGATCGCGGTGTTGCCGAGACTGTTGCGGATCGCGGAATCGGCGAAGAGCCGACGGAAATTGTTCAGGCCGTCGAAACGGTCCGGCGGGTTCAGCGACTGCACCCGGTAGAACGACTGAACAATAGCCATCCCCGCCGGAATGAAGGCCAGCCCGACGATGACCACCAGCAACGGGGTGATCAGCGCGTACGGCAGCGGATCAAGCCGGCGACGACGCCGAGACGGCGCGGAAGGAGGAGACTCCTTCCGCGCCGACCGGCGGCCTAGGCCAATGGCCGACATCGCCAGGCCTCAGCTAGCTGAGCCACGGGGCGATGGCGGCGAGGGGCGCCTCGATCACGAGCCACCCGCCGCGAGCTGGTTCGCCTTGGCGACGATCGCGTTGATCGCGGCGTCGACGGTCTCGGTGCCCGCGGCCGCGGCGTGCAGGTTGGTGTACACCGCGCTGGAGAAGTCCGGATACCAGGACGGCGCGCCGTCCGGGAACACCGGCTTGCTGCTGTCCTGCAGCATCTGGGTGATCTTGGCGCCCTGGATCAGCACGCCCTTGGTGGTCAACGTCTGCAGACCGGAGACCTGCGAGGGCAGGAAGTAGCCGCTCATGACCTTGTCCGGGCCGCTGGCGCCGGCGAAGTCGGCCTGGTTGGCCGGGTCGGTGAACCACTTGATGAACTCGGCGGCGGCCTGCGGGTACTTGGCCTGCTTCGGGATGCCGATGCCATCCGGGTTGCTCAGGTTCGGCCCCACCCCGGTCTCGCCCGGGGTCGGCAGGTATTGGACCTGACCGACCACGGTGGACGACGCCGGCACCTCGTACAGCGCGCCCACGTTGCCGGAGTAGTCGCCGTAGGTGCTGGCGACCTTGCCCTGGGCCATCAACGTGGCCTGGCCCTGGCCGTCGGTCACGTTGATGTTGCCCGGCGGCACCAGGCCGTTCTTCATCGCGTCGACCATCCACTGCGCGGCCTTGTAGCCGGGCGAGCTCGGGTCACCGAACTGCGGCTTGCCCGAGCCGTCCAGGATGGTGCCGCCGAACGCGGCGGTGGTCTGGTACCAGTAGGTGGACAAGCCCTCGGCGGCCGCGAACGGGATGTTCAGCGGGTACTGCACGATGCCCTTGGACTTGATCGTCTGCAGATCCTGGGTGTACTCATCGATCGTCGTCGGCATCGTGGTGATCCCGGCGTCGGTGAACATCTTGGTGTTCACCGTCGTCACCAAGAACTCCGAGTCGAACGGGAGCCCGACGATGTCGCCGTTGTAGGTGAACGAGCTCAGCTGCGGCATCGATGTCTTCAGCGCGGTGGTGTTCAGCACCGAGTCGTAGTTCTGCAGCGGGATGAACCAGCCGAGCTTGCCGAGCTGGCCGACCCGGGACCAGTCGACATCGGTGGCGTCGGCGAAGTAGCTGTTCGAGCTGGCGCTGGTGGAAATCTTGGTCTGCAAGCTGTCCCAGTCGACCACGGACCAGTTGACCTTGATGCCGGTCTCCTTGGTGAACTCGGCCAAGGCCGCCTTGGGCGGCGGGCCCATGTGCAAGGCGACGGTTATCGTCGCCCCGGAGGTCTTGGTCGCGTTCGACCCTCCTCCACCACCCCCTCCTCCAGAGCACCCAGCGGCAAGGATCGTGGTCGCGGCGACAGCGGCGACGACGACCGCACTCGCGAGACGTGGCGTCGACCTCATGGTTGTCAAGTCCTTCCTGCGGGCAGCCGACGCGGCTGCCACATGGTCAACCTGAAGGCTCGCTCGCGACTGCGCGTTCCGTCAACCACCACGACGCGACAGTTCGGTAACGCACAATAGATCTGGCCTCCATTGCGCGTTATGCGCAAAACCACCAGAGGGACTGCGCGTTACGTGGCCCCAACCTGCGCGTTCCGCTAGTGTGCGATGCCATGCAGCGCAAGCAGCGGCTGAACCAGATGCTCTCGGCGATCGTCGAGAGCGGCGGCATCCGGGTCGACGAGCTGGCCGCCCGGTTCGCGGTGTCCGCCGCCACCGTGCGCCGCGACCTAGCGTTCATGGAAAAGCAGCGCTTGGTCAGTCGAACCCGGGGCGGGGCCACCACGCACGGCTCATTCAACGACCTGCCGCTGAGCTACAAGGCGAACCAGGACCTGGCGGAGAAGCGGCGCATCGCCCGGCAGGCGCTGACCGTGCTGGACGGGACTCGGGTGATCGGCACCACCGGTGGCACCACCGCGTCGGAGTTCGCCCGGCTGCTGCTGAACCGGGACGGGCTCACCATCGTCACCAACGCCGTCAACGTGGCGCTGCTGCTGGTCGCCAATCCGCGGCTGCGGGTCTTCGTCGCCGGCGGCGAGGTGCGCAACTCCAGCCAGGAGACAGTCGGCCCAAGCGCGGAGGCGTTCATGGCCCAGAACAACGTCGATGTGGCGTTCATCGGCGTGGACGGCGTGGACGCCTACGCCGGCTGCACCGCATTCGACCCGGTCGGCGCGCGCGTCAACGCGGCGCTGCGCGAACGCGCCCGCAAGAACGTGGTGCTGGCGGACGCCACCAAGATTGGCCGGATCGCCTTGGCCCAGGTGTGCCGGATATCCGACATCGATCTGTTGATCACCGATTCCCGAGCCTCGCCCGAGGTCCTGGACCAGATCCGCCGACAGGGCTGCCAGGTCGTCACCGTCTAAGCGGTGGCGCGCCCCAGCGCGCGGCTATCGCGCCGGATCCGCGCCGGACGGAACGCGGCGCGCGAGCACCGTGTCGATCCGGCCCCGCCGGCCCCCAGACCCCTCGGCGATCAGCTCCAACCCGTTGATCCGCGCGACCGCGCCGGGGGTCGGCACCCGCCCCAATCGCTCCGCGAGCAGCCCGCCAACGGTCTCGACGTCCGGCCGGTCGGGCAGCTCCAGATCGAACAGCTCCGCCAGGTCCTCGACCGCCAGCCGCGCGACGACGCGCGCCGAGTCCTCGCCGAGTCGCTGGACCGGCGGTCGCTCCACGTCGTACTCGTCGGCGATCTCCCCGACGATCTCCTCCAGAATGTCCTCAATCGTTATCAACCCGGCGGTGCCGCCATACTCATCGATCACGATGGCCAGGTGGGTGTGGTGCGCCTGCATCTCGCGCAACAGCTC
>WQZC01000006.1 GCA_009780925.1 Actinomycetes bacterium
ACCTCGCGCCCGGCGCCTACACGCTCACCGTCGCCGCCAACGGTTACACCACCCAGACCAGCAAGCTGACCATCACCGCCGGGCAGTCCTCGGTGACCCACAGCGCGGTCCTGTCCAGCGCGTTCGGCGCTGTCTACGGCACCGTGGTCGACGCCACCGGCGCGGCGCAGGTCGGCGCCGGCGTGGTGCTCGCCAACGCCACCAACACCTACAAGGTCACCACCACTTCGACCCCCGTCCCGGGCGCGTTCACATTCGCCGGCGTGGTGCCAGGAACCTACACGCTCACCACCCAGCTGTTCGGATTCGGCGTCGAAACGGTGACCGTCACCGTGGTCGCCGGGGCCACCAAACAGGTGGCGGTCGCGCTGGAGGTGGCCGCATCGACGGTCGCCGCCACCGGGCATGTCACGGGCACCGTGGTCGACCTGAGCACCGGCATCGCGCCGGACAGCTCCATCCAGGTCACCGCCAGCGTGGACAACCCCAACTATGACGCCTCGCTGGGCGCCAACGTGACCTGCAACGTCCCCGCGTTCACCGCGACGGTTGATGGCAACCGGCCGTACACCCTGCCCGACCCGACCACCGACCCCGACTGCGGCCTGCCGCCCGGGCTGTACACCATCACCGTGAGCGCGCCGGACTACGAAGCGGGGACGGTGAGCATCCCGCTGCCGCTCGGCGCGACGGTGCTCGCCCCGGTCGCCACCCTGGCGCCGGCGCCCAAGCTGATGGGCGCGATATCGGTCACCGCCGACAGCGCCCCGGCCGGGCCGACCTGCGTCTGGGCGGCGGCCACCGGCGCCACGGTGGACACCAGCGCCCTGGTCTGCCTGCCGCCCTCAGCTCCGAACCCGGGCTGCCCGGCGACGCTGCCCACCGGCACGCTCTGCCAGAGCGTCGCCGGTGGCACCGGCGACTACGAGATGACCGTGCCCGCACACGGCAGCTACCAGGTCTGGATCCAGTCCTCCGACCCCGAGTTCCGGACCCAGGGGACGACGGCGGCGCCGCTCGCACTGAACGCCGCGTCGGTGATGCTGCCACGCGCCTCGACGGCGCAGTACAACGCCGTGATGAACCGCTTCGGGCGCGCCCAGGTGACGGTCCAGGAAGCGTCCACCGCGACTGGCGCGCTCGCCCCCGCGGCCGGCGTCACGATCCGCGTGCAACGCTCCTGCTCGGTAACCACCTTGGTGACGCCGGCCCCCACTTTCCAGCCGCCGACCACCGGTGCCGACGGTGTCACGCTTGCCTCGGGCTTGAACGGGACCTACGGGTTCGCGGTCACCAGCGCCGCGACCGGTGCCACTGGGTGCATCCCGGTGACCGCGAACCTGAACACCACCGCCACCTACGTTCTGCCCGTCACGCAAGCGGTGCCATACATCATCGGGCGGGTCGTGTATAACATGGACGGCCAGCTGACGCCGGTGGCAAACGCGACGGTCCAGCTAACCGGCGTGTCCGGCTTCACCGGCACCACCGCGCTCACGCCGACCAGCTCCACTTGGGCGGTGACCACCGACGCCGATGGCTGCTTCCTGATCCACTCCGCCGGAGACAGCACACCGGTCAACGTCACCGACCCGAACTGTCCGAACCTGGATTCGGAATACCTCGCCAGTGGCGCGAGCAACCCCACCGTGGCCAGTTCCACCTACATCGGCCAGCTGGCCAACACCACATTGATCTCCAACCTGATGTCGTCGGTGGTGGTGCTCGGCAACGCCGACTTCAACCCTTACCCGCCGTCGGCGATGACCATGGCCCCGGACTCCGTCACCGACCTGGTGGTGGTCCCCGCACCGTTGGCCCTGTCCTCGCCCGCGAACGCCATCGCGGTCAACCCTGCCGGAACCTTCCCGACGGGTTTAACCGATTCGTCCGGCACGCCTATCACAAGTTGGCCGCAATTCTGGAACGCGGTGACCCTCCAGGTGCAGCCGGGCACCGCGAGCGCCACCATCGACGCCGGCTCGTCCGGCACCACGACATTCCACCTGGCCACCTCGGCTGGGGTCGACCGAGTCCCCGCCGGCACCTACACCCTCCGGGCGTACTTCAACGGCTCGGGGTTCCAGACCGCCACCATCAAGTTGATCTGCGCTCCGCTGCAAGGCTGCACGCTGCGCGATCCGGCCACCGGCGCGGCCAGCGCCTTCGAGATCAATCAGCAAGCCAGCCTGAAGATAACGCTGAACGGCGGCGGGACCACGGTCTCCGGGGCCAAGGTCTCGCTCATATACAACGGCTCGCCGGTCACCTCGGCCACCACCGATGGCTCATCCTCGGCGACGTTCACCAGACAGCTCGTCCCCAACGACACCAGCTACAGCATTGGGGTCCAGGCGGCTGGCTTCAAGTTCATCCCGGACAATGCCACGCTGTCCTGCAGCGGGCCCGTTTTGAGCGCGGGCGTCGGCCCAGGGGTGACGCTGTCTTGCACCGTTAACCTGACCAAACTGGGCACCATTCACGGCACTGCGAGGAGCTATGACGTCACCCCACCGGACTACCTGACGCCCGGCGCGCCGATCTACTCCGGGCTGTCCAACCTCGAGGTGACCGCCACCCGTTGCTCCGGCACGGTGCAGACCGACGCCACCACCAACTTGTCGTACTGCGTGCCGAGCACTGACGTGTTCACCGCCACCACCGGATCGGACGGCTCGTACACGCTCAGCGGCACCGCCACCGCCGAGGGCCTGGTAGACGGCGACTGGATCGTCTCGGTTACATCGCCCTACCGGTGCGCCGCGCCCTCCTACGATCCCACCACCCCATCCGGCTGCCCGTCACCAAGCTCGGCGGTCGGCTCGAATCCGTTGGGCGTCGCGATCACCATCTCCGGCGGGGCCATCACCGCCGGTGACCCGACCATCAATTTCGTCCACCTGCCCGCCGTGCTCACCGTGAACGCGGTGGTTTTCGGTGGCGGGCCCGCCTCACCGGCGAGCGGGGTCTCGCTGCAGCTGACCAGCACCTCGGACCCCAACATCTTGGAGACACCCACCGTGGACTCGACCCACGACAACGTCTTCACCTTCAACCCGCTGCCTCCGGGCACCTACACGGTGACCGCCATCGGCGCTGGGTTCCAAACCCAGAGCTTCCAGGTCACCCTGGCGGACGGCGGGTCCACTCAGACGATCCCGCTGGCGCAGGTCAGCGGCGGCATCGCCGTCACGGTCAACGCCGGAGGGGCACCGGTCGCCGACGCGCACGTGTGCCTCGTCCTGACCAAGGGAGCCGGCCCGTGCGTGGGCAGCCCGAACAACCCGACAATTATTACCACGGTGCTAGCTTCCGACATCGTCGACACTGACGGACACCACACCGGCACCTACGTGTTCGCCAGCGCGCCATTCATGTTGATGCCCTACTACGTGCAAGTGGACGGTGTCTACGGCTACGAGAACTGGTTCGGCAACGTGCCGCCATCGATTGTGGGCGGCTTCACCCAGTTCACCGCCGCGCTCACCCCGGTTACCCGCAACGTCGAGCTCACCATCACCGCAACCGATACCAATGACAACATCGCGGGGGCCGCCTGGACCACCGCCCGTCTCGTCCAGGTCCCTCCAGACTCTGGGCCGACGCCGCCGATCGCCGCAAACGTAAACCTCGGCATCCCATCCGGTTCGGCGAACATCGCGACCTTCTCCGCGCCCCAGCTGATGTGGGGGTGCTGGCGGCTCGCCTACCAAATCACCGGACACTTCGGCACCATCTCCATGACGGGCGGCCTCGCGCTAACCGACGGAACGCTTACCTGCCCAGAGAACTCAATCCTGGTCTCCGGCGACACGCTGCCCACCGACCAACCGGTAACCGGGACCTACGGTGACGTCGCCGCGACCGGAACCCTGGCGGAGTACCTCGCCTCGGTGCGGGTTACCGCCGACGATGGGGGCAGCCAGCTCGCCACCCCCGCCTACATCAACGTCACCGCGACCGACAACGCCGTTCCCTCGCTGACCTACTTCGACTCAGCCGTGGCAGTGGCCGCCACTGCCACCGAACTGGCCTGGGTGCCGACCGGCGCGACGGTAAACCTCACCGTCGCCTTCCAAACCGGGACCGACAGCCACTGGGAGATCTTGACCAACAGCGTGTTGACCATCACCTCTTCGGTGCCCACGGCCACCGTGAATCTCGCGGTGCCGGTGTCCACGGTGACGGTCAATGTGACCAACGCGTTCGACCCGACCACCGGGGTGGCCGCGACCGTCACCCTGACCCCGCCCAGTGCTTATTCAATCACCCCCTCAACATCAACAACCGCCAACGGCGTCTGTGCGATTGACGGTGTCTTCTACGGCGACTGGACGCTGAGCGTGACGCCACCAACCCCGGCGACCTCCTACCCATCGGATGAGATCACGCAAACCGTTGCCGTGTCCTCGGGTACCACAACGGTGGACATTCAAGTCAAGCCGCTGACCAAGAATGTCACAGTAGCGGTGTCCAACTCGGACGGAATAACGTCGGCCGGTGCCGGGGTGTCGGTGACGTTGACCGCGCCGGCCGGATGGGACGCGCCCACCGGCTGCACCAGCACTCCGGTCCTCGTCGGCGGGAACTGGACCTGCACCCAGACCACCGGAGCGGACGGAACAGTCACCTTCGCCGGCGTCTACTACACCATTAGCAGCACAATCCCGACCTACACGGCGTCCTCCGGCACCGCCCCATCGATCACATTCGGGGTGCGAAACAACGCACCAGCACCGAACCCGAAGATCATCCTGTCGTCGCCGTAGCGTCGGCGGGCGGTGTCGGCGGACCTGCTGAGGCCCTTTGCCGAGATCACGGCTGTTTCCAGCGGGGACGGCACCTAGCGCCGTAGGCTGGGGTCATGCTGCTCGCGCTGCTCATCATCGTCATCGTGCTGTTCGTGGTGCTGCCGCTGATCGGCCTGGCGATCTCGACATTGATCAGCATCGCCATCGTCGGCCTGATCATTGGCGGACTGGCCCGGCTGGTCCTGCCCGGCCGCCACCGCGTGGGCATCGTCGCGACGATCCTGCTCGGCTGGCTCGGCTCGCTCATCGGCGGCTTCCTAGGCGACCATGTTGCGCACACCGGCCGGTTCCTCACCGTCCTGCTGGAGATCGCGGTCGCCGCCGCGCTGATCGGGCTGTACAGCATCGCCAACCGCGACCCAGATGTCGCTGCCGAGCCGAACAAGAAGAAGCGCAAGGCTAGCCGCTAGCCGCGCGCGAACCCGGCAGGCGCGCGCCGCCGGGTTGGCGCCACCAGCGATTCGGCCAGCGATCGCCGCGGGCGCGCCAGGGTCGAGGCGGGCGAGGTCGAGCCGGGCGAGTCTCAGGACCGCCGCAGGCGCGCGACGGCCACCCGGGAGACGATCATTCGGGTGACGGTGATCGCGACCACCGCCATGGTCGCGATCGCGATCGCCGGGAATCCGTTCACCAGCCAGCTCTGCGCCGCGGCGATCACCTTCGCGCGGTCCTTCAGGCCGTTGGACCGCTCGTAGACCATAACCATGGAGATAACGAAGTACACCAGAGGCGGCGCGACCAGAACCGAGAACATCCCGCGGCGGACGACGACGCAAATGGCCAGCACCGAACCGACCACCAGCGCGACATTGAACATGCTGCCCAATCCGCTGGCGCTGCTGTCGCGGGCGTAGTCGAACGCCGCGCCCGCGGCGGAGATCGCGATAAGGACGATGACCGCGAGCCAACCCGCGATCCCGCGCTGCCGAGCGCCGGAGTAGCGCGCGGCCTCTGTGGGGGCGCGGTTCGCGGCCCGGCGACCATCCGCCGGCCGTCCCGGCACGGGACGCGCGTGCGCCGGCTGGTCAGCCCCGACCCGAGCCGGCCGGGCCCCTTGCACCCCCGGCAACACTCGTGTGGTTTCGACCCGTGCCGGCCCCGACCGCGTGGCGTCGCCGCCCGCCGGATCGCGCTCGTCGTCGGACCATCCGCGCCCACGGCGCCCGGGCGGCGCCACGGACCGCGCCACATCGAAGCCAGACTCTTCCGTTTCATCCGACACCGGTTCATCGGCGTCCGCCCAGGAGGTGGCACCGTGGTCCGCGTCCACCGTCGTTGGCTCCGACCACGCGGTGTCGACCAACGTCGGCACAGCCCAGTCAGATGACGGTGCCTCCACGTCCGCTAGCAGCGTCGCGCCGAGGTCCGCTTCCACCACCGGGTGCTCGTCATCCTCCCGCACGACGACAGCGCCACCGGATTGGACCCGAACCGGCACTGACCAGTCGCTGTCGGCCCGGACGTCCTCGGGCGCCTCGTCTCCCGACGGTTCCGCATCCGGCATCGCGGGCTCGCCCCACCCATCCAGTCGCGCCCGTTCGTCGGACGACGACAGCACTGGACCCGAGAAGGGTTGCGCGCCATCGTCGGGCAGGTCAAGGCCATCCAGCCCGGTGGCCTCGGTATTCGCCGCGACCAGCGTCGGAGTGGTCCAGCCGTCGTCCGACTCGGACCAGGCATCAGTGGTCCCTGGCTCGCCGTCGCCGGGCACAACGGCCAAGACTGCGTTCCTCCTCGCGATGCGCGCACCATCTGGGCGCGCTCGATCGGGCAACACTCGGAACGGGACGTCCCAAGGCATTTCGTGACTACGGTACCGGCCCGGCCTGAGAAGTTGATGAACGCTGGTCCACCGGCGGGCCGCGCCGTCGGGCGGCTCACGCGCGGTGCGCGCGCCACCGTCCCTCGATCCCGACCCGGACCCAGTCGCTACGGCGGGGCGCGCCCGGGTGCCCAGGTCTCGGTCATCGCGCGAACTCCGCCGCTTGGACGGCGCGCGCGGTCGCTGTGAGCTGCGTCGGCGGGTCAAGCGCCTGCGCGCCGTCCACCACGTTCAGGTCCGCGAGCCGGCGGGCGCTGACCAGCACGCGGCTCTCCAGTGAGGAGACCGCCTGGTTGTAGGAGCCGACAGCGGTGCCCAGCGCCCGGCCGAGCTTGTCGATGTGCCCGCCCATGGTGGCCAACCGTTGATACAGCTCCCGACCCAGTTGCTGCACCTGAGCGGCGTTGGCCGCCAGCGCGTCCTGCCGCCAGGTGTATGCCACGGTGCGCAACAAGGCGATGAGCGTTGACGGAGTGGCCAGCACCACGTCGCGGACGAAGGCGTGTTCGAGCAGGGCCGGGTCCTCGCGCAGCGCCGCGTCAAGGAAGGCGTCAGCGGGGATGAAGCAGACCACGAACTCCGGGCTCGGCGCGAACCGCTCCCAATACGCCTTGGCGGCGAGCGAATCGATGTGCTCGCGCAGCTGGCGGGCGTGCGCCTTGAGCCGGTTGGCGCGGCTCGCCTCGTCGCGGGCCTCCATCGCCTCCAAGTAACCGCTGAAGGGAACCTTGGCGTCCACCACCACGCTCTTGCCCCCGACCAGCCGCACCACCAGGTCCGGTCGCAGCGCGCCGTCCTCGCCGGCCGCGGTCGCCTGGGTCAAGTAGTCGATGTGCTCGGCCAGCCCGGCCGCCTCGACGGTCCGTTCCAGTTGCAGCTCACCCCACCGGCCGCGCACCTGTGGGGCGCGCAGCGCGGTCACCAACTGGGCGGTCTCGGCGCGCAGCTGCTCGGACGTCTGGCGCATCGTCGCGATCTGCGCCAGCAGCGCCGAATACGAGCCGGTGCGTTCGCGCTCAACCGCGACAAGCTGGCTCTGCACTCGGTCCAACGACTCGCGCAGCGGTCCGACCAGCCCCTCGATGGCCTGCTGGCGCTGCGCCAAGGCGCTGTCCGCGCCCACCCGGACCGCGGCCAGGCGGGACTCCGCCAGGCCCAGGAACGCCTCACTGTTGGCCCGCAGGGCATCCCCAGCCAACGCGCCGAACGCCTCCCGCAACCCTTCGTCCTGGCGCGCCCGGGCGAGCTCGCGCTCGCTGGCGCTCGCGCGTTGCGCCGCGAGCGTCGCGCGCGACTGCGCGGCCTCGGCGGCGAGCGCGCGCCCCGCGATGTCGCCCCGGCGGGCGGCGAGCAACCAACCCAGCGCCAGCCCGAGCAGCAGAGCCAACAGGCCGACCACGGTCCCAGTGATGTCCACGCCTGGATGCTCACACAGCCCACCGACAGTTTCCGCCGCTGAGCGGCTCACCCGCTCAGCGGCTCAGCCGCTCAGCGAGCGCGCTGGGGCGCCCGGCCGGCGGGAAGCGTGGCGGGCCGCGCCGACCGGCGCACTAGACTTCCGGCTGACCGAGGAGCATCGAAGTGGCACTGACCATCGGCATCGTCGGCTTGCCAAACGTCGGCAAGTCAACGCTGTTCAACGCGCTGACGCGCAATGACGTGCTTGCGGCGAACTATCCATTCGCCACCATCGAACCGAATGTCGGCGTGGTGGGCGTGCCTGATCCCCGCCTCGCCGTCCTCGCCAAGCTGTTCGACTCGGCCCGGATCGTGCCGGCCACCGTCTCGTTCGTCGACATCGCCGGCATCGTCAAGGGCGCCAGCGAGGGCGCCGGGCTGGGCAACCAGTTCCTGGCGCACATCCGGGAAGCCGACGCGATCTGCCAAGTCATCCGCGCCTTCCGCGACCCGGACGTGGTGCACGTCGACGGGACCGTCTCCCCCAAAGACGACTTGGAGATCATTCACACCGAACTGATCCTGGCCGACTTGCAGACCATCGAGAGAGCGCTGCCCCGGCTGGCCAAGGACGCCCGGCTGCACAAGGAGAAGCAATCCGTCGTGGCCGCCGTGGAGCACGCGCAGGCGGTGCTCGAAGCCGGGCGCACCGTGTTCGCCGCCGGACTGGATCCCGAGCCGCTGCGCGAGCTGCACCTGATGACGGCCAAACCGTTCATCTATGTGTTCAACATCGACCCAGACGAATTGGCGGACACCGCACATCTGGCCGAGCTGCGCGGCCTCGTCGCGCCAGCGGAAGCGATCTTCCTGGACGCGAAGACCGAAGCCGAGCTGATCGACTTCGAGCCGGACGAGGCGCTGGAGCTGCTGGCGTCGATGGGGCAGACCGAGTCCGGCCTCGATCAGCTGGCGCGGGTCGGGTTCGCCGCGCTGGGCCTGCAAACCTTCCTCACCGCCGGCCCGAAAGAGTCCCGCGCCTGGACGATCAAGGCGGGCGCCACCGCGCCGCAGGCCGCCGGGGTCATCCACACCGATTTCGAACGCGGTTTCATCAAGGCCGAGGTCGTCTCCTTTGACGACTTGGTGGCCACCGGGTCCATCGTGGAAGCCCGCGCGCACGGCAAAGCGCGCATTGAGGGCAAGGACTACGTGATGCGCGACGGCGACGTGGTCGAGTTCAGATTTTCGGTATAATGTTATGTTTTATGCATATTGACGAAACTTGGTCGAATCGAGCGCACTGAGTAGCAAACGTGGCGTAGCAGTTGGTCTGAAGGGCCGACTGCTACCGTTCTGCCATGGCCAGACCTTGGAACACGGCCGCCGAGTACCTGTACATCTCAACCGGGAAGATGAGCGGCCTTGACGGCGGGCAAGGAATGCTTCGGCTGGATGAGGTCACAGCCTCAGCTGGAATCCACCCAATGGCAGTCCAAATAGGAGCCAGAAAATATGTCGAGAAACATGGAGTGTTATGCGAAACCCCAATCCCTGGGTTCCGGAGGCCCAGGATCCTGGGCCTCCGGGCGGCAAGCCAGAGAGTTTCGCATAAGGCTCATGGTGTCGAGTTCAAATACGACAGAGAGTGAAGCGCGGCGCCGGAGCGAATCAAGCCCGTGCATGAAGGTTACGTATCAGAATCCCGCAACGGATTAGCATCACGGGGCGAAGAATCTACCGGCCGCTGAACCGAGATTCGAGCGTCTACGACCTCGATCCCTCCGAGTCAGCGTCCGGGTAGGTGTCAATTATCGATGGTCGAGCTGCCCGCAGTGCTGCCAGGTTGCGTTGGTGGGTGGCCCCCGCTGGCTCGAATGCGTCGGCTGCCTGAAGTTGCCTTACTGCCGTGGTGAGTTCAGCGAAGTCGACAAGGGCGGTGAAGTCCTGTCCGATCCGCAGGACCTTGATCAAGACGCTCGGGTCGGCGTGTCGGGTGAGGCGGCGTAGCGCGCCGATGTAATCGTCACGGAACACGGTCGGGATGATGATTCGTGTTTGGCCGCCGCTGACGAGTTCGGCGTTCATCATCACTCGCGCGATGCGCCCGTTTCCGTCGTCGAAGGGGTGTACCTCGGAGACGGCGAACATCGCGTAGACCGCCCGTTCCCACGCCGTGTCCAGTTCAGCTATGCGATCAAACGCGGCCCGCAGAGTGCCCTCGACAAGACCGGGTAGAACGAAGGTTGTGTTGCCGGCCTGGTTCGCTTTCTCTTTGAATACGCCGGGGTTCTTGTCCGGCCGCCCCGCCATCACCTCGGCGTGCCGGCGCCGCAGCGTGTCGACATACTCGGTCGGTGTGCGCGGGCGTCGGGCCAGGTCATTGTGGTCGCTGACGACGCGCCAGGTGCCGATCAGGTCGTGCGCGTCTTGGGTGCGACGGCCCGGGGGTTGACCTTCGTATACGAGCGCGATGGCCTCGCTGATTTCGAACTCGGTGCCTTCGATGTAGTTGCTGAAGTACGACTCGAAAAACGGCATATGGCGATAGCGGGCCTGGGCTTCGTCAGCGGGACGATTCTGCGGGAGCGCTTCACCCAGTGCGGTTATTAGGACCCCGAACCGATCCAGACGATCGGAGTCATAAGGCAGCCCGGCGCGACGGCTGTTCAGCGCTGCCGAACCACTGTCAGCCCGCTGGGTTCCCAGCGCGGTGCCGATAAGCTTCGACAACCGCGCGAGCGCTGCGGGCGACGTACCAGTCACCTCACCCAGCGCCTCGGCGCGGGCCCGATACTCATACAGACGTTCCTCGCCATCCAGACGACAGATCCGGTCAATCCAATCAGCCAACTCCGTATCGGTGAGACCGGCAGACAGTTGACCGTCGCGGGCTCGGGTCGGCCGCGCGTTCTCCGCCAGCGCGCGTGCCTTGCCGGCTTGGTGAAGTCCGCCCGGAAGCTCGATGTCTCCTGGCTGTGGTCCAGCACCCGAACGGGCGCGGATAAGCAAGCCCGGCAATGCTGTCTCCCGCGCACGGGCGTCATGGGCCAGATAGAGGACACCGTTCACGGGACCGCCGACCGGCGCGGAACGGTCGGTGATGACAGCGCCGGGATAGAGCCGCCCAGCGATCGTCGGCCATTCCCGGCGGACCACGGCGGCAGGATCGTCATCGACAGCACTCGTGTAGACACCCTGGGCGAGACGGACCAGTTCTCCAGCCCTGACCCGGCGGGTGAGCGTCGCCGAGGGCACGTCGCTCGTCAGAATGATCGAGGTCTTATCCACGGCTCCCCTCCGTCCGCGATCCAAAATCCGTAAATAAGGCTACTCCAGTGATTGAGAATCCGTAGATAACTTGCGAGGTGTGACCCGGAGCTGCACTCGAGAGAGCATCCGTGTAGCGTCACGCTGCCGCAGGCGAAGATCACGATCCGTCGCTCATGATGCTAATCGGCTGCGGAACTCGGCCCAGTTCAGATTCACGGTGTAATGGCGCGGTTTATACCCATCTGTTACAAAGCTCAGTTACATCCAGATCGCTGTATTTCTCGGTGCGTCCGGCGGGCACGCTCGGGTGCGGCTCGTCCCGCGATGATTCACACCTCGCAGGTCTGCGACTGGCCCTGACAGATCCGCCGATACTGTCAGTCGGCGTTCCTATAGTGCGGACATGAGTTCACCTTCGCTCGCGGCAACGCACCACAACGTGGTACGTTGATGGCGCATGAGATCCGTTGGTCAGAGGAAGCGGAAAGCCACATCGCCCGCCACGGCGTCGATCCGGTGGAGGTCGAGGTCGCTGCCTACGGGCGGCCGCGGCTCGTGGCGTCAGGGCGCGATGGAACCCGCCTGATCTTCGGGACGACCGACAGCGGCCGTCACTTGTTCGCCGTCCTTGCCGAGGCCGATGGCGGCTGCGACTACCGCGTGACGGCGCGAGACATGACTGACCACGAGAAACGCCTGTTCCGGCGGAGAGCACGAGGAGGAGACCGATGATGACGACGCCGAAGAAGGCGACACCGAAGAAGCTGAAGCAGCTACGCGACTACTACGACAACACCGATGTCAGCGATGAGATGGAGCGGGCCGAGCTGGTCGCTGCTCCAGAAGAAATCCTGGTCTCGACGTCCCTGCGGTTGAGCACTTCGACGCTGGCGAAGGTGCGCGCCCTGGCGAAACAAGCTGGTGTCCCGGCAACGGCGTTGATGAGGGAGTGGATTGAGGACCGAGTGAACAGCACACCCGACTCGCTCATCGTGAACGTCGTCGATCTGGAGCGGTTCATCTCCGTCAGCGCCCGGCACTCGGTCTGAGCGGAAACCCGGTGTCACGACCCACGTGGTGCTAATCCGCTGCGGGACTCGGCCGAGTCCCGCTTCAACGGCTAGCCGACCCGCCGCAGGCGGCGATCACGGCACCACGGGTGCGTCGGGCAGCTCGTCGGGATAGACGATGTCGATCTCGGCGATCGTCTGCGGGAAGCCTTTGCGGTTGTTGGTGAGGAATCGGTCCGCTCCGCCGGCAACGGCGGTGGCGAGATGCGCGGCATCCGCCGTGCGCAAGCCGTAGGCGACCGCCAGCGCAAGTGCGAGGCGAGCCGTCGCTTCGTCCAGTGGGCGCAAGTCGAGGCGGCTCAGCAGGCCTGCCAGCGCGGCGACCTCGGCCGATTCTGGGTCGGTTCGCAGGGGCTTGGCCAGTACCTCAGTCAGGAGCAGGACGGAGCCGATGCCGACCGGCTGATCGACGGCACCAGCGAACAAGCGGGCGATCCGCGGGGCGAGTGGGTGTTCGGAGGCGGCATAGATCAGGACATCGGCGTCGAAGGCGATGCCGTTCACCGGTCACGACGCCCGGCACGAACCTCACTGACCAGCTCATCGGCGCGCGACGCACTCATCGTCGGCTCGGGCAACGGCTTCCTGCGGGCCTGATCAAGCAACGCGCCGATCTGGTCCGCTCGGCACCAGGCCCGGCTCGCGCGGCGGGAAACCAGCGCCGCTGGGCTGACCAGCACGGCGACCACTCGACCGTGCCTGGTGATCTCGACTTCCGCTCCTCGCTCGACCTTGTCCAACTGCGCGGGAAGGGTCTGGCGGGCCTGGGTCGCGGTGATCATGCCCACAGGCTTCAGTGTACGTTAACGTACGTTGATGCACCCAGCCGATTTCCGGGCAGGTGCTGAGATGCCCTTCGGCTTCCTCCCGGCAACCGACGGGAAGCGTTGAAGGGCGATCGTCGGGGACAGCTCAGCATCAGGATCAACGACCAATGGCGGATCTGCTTCGTGCTGAAGGACGGAGGCGCGGAAGATGTCGAGATCGTCGACTATCACTGACGAGTTGAACCCAGTCCATCCGGGTGAGGTGCTTCTGGCGGACTTCATCAAGGGGTTCGAGATCACCCAGAACAAGCTTGCGGTCGCGATAGGCGTGCCACCACGCCGGATTAACGAGATTGTGCATGGCATGCGTTCGATCACCGCCGATACGGCGCTGCGTCTGAGCAAGTACTTCGGCGCCTCTGCCCAGTTCTGATTGAATCTGCAAAATCAGTGCAATCTGGATGTCGAAGAGGACCGCATGCACGCCAACCTCGACGCCATCCAGCCAATCCAAGTCGCCTGAGATCAGGCCACTGGCGCGCCCACCGGACACGGCCGCCGAGCCTGCCCACCGATCGCCCGCCGCGTGGCTCAGGCAAGGGCGGCAGCGGGGAGCCCGGTGCCGGCGCAGACTTGCGGAGCGTCCACGGTGTCGTCGCCGTCCGCGCGGGCCAGCGCCCCCCGGCGCGCCGCGATGATGCCAGCCGAGATCAGAATCATCAGCGCCCCGTAGAGGAACGGCGCCCACACCGTGGTCGCGTGCGCCAGGAAGGTGCAGAACGGCGGAGCCACCGCGCCGCCGAGGAACCGGCAGCCCGAGTAGGTGGACGAGGCGACCGGGCGGGGCAGGGTGCTGGCCTCCATTGAGCACTCGGTGAGCACCGTGTTCAGCAGGCCCAGCGGCAGGCCGGCGAGGATGACGCAGACAATCAAGCCGGCGGCGGAACTGGACAACAGCGCGCAACCTACCAGGAACAACGCGAGCATCACCTCAGCGGACATGACGACGGTGGTGCGGCGCAGCACCTGGGTCAGCCGCGGCGCGATGGTGACGGCGGAGATCGCCAGCATCCCGCCCCAGCCGAAGAACACCAGCCCGATCTCTATCGGGTCGTTGACCCCGAGCCGGTCCAGCGCGAACGGCGGGAACGCCAGGGTGGTGAAGAACGCCATGTTGTAGAAGAACGCGGCAACACTTATGGTGCCCATACCCCGGTCGGTGAGCGCCTTGAAGGGAGCGGACAACCGCACCGGCGCCGGGTGCGGCGAGTGCCCGTGCCTGAGCATCACCGCGATGCCGAGCACGCCGACGGCCATGAGAACGGCGGTCCCGGAGAACGGCACCCGCCAAGAGATGGTGCCCAGGGTGCCGCCCACCAACGGCCCGATGGCCATGCCGATGCCCAGCGCCGCCTCGTACAGAATGATGGCGCTCGCCGACCCCCCGACCGCCGCGGAAACCATCGCCGCGAGCGCGGTGGAGATGAATAGCGCGTTGCCGACGCCCCAGCCCGCCCGGAAGCCGATGACGGTCCACACCGACGGGGAGAACGCGCACCCGATGGAGAACAACACCACCACCGACAACCCGATGATCAGCGTCCGTTTGGTGCCTATGCGACTGGACACCCAACTGGTGAAGAACATCGCCGCGCCGGTCATCGCCAGATAGGTGGTGAACAACAACTCGGACTGCGTTTGCGTCGCGTGCAGTTTGTCCGCGATGGACGGCAGGATCGGGTCGACCAAGCCAATGCCCATGAACGAGACCACGGCGGCGAATCCAACCGCCCACACCGCGCCCGGCTGGTGTTTGATTGTCGCGAAAATCGAATTCGATCTCATCGACTCGGAAGATATCGGCCTGTTAGCCGCCACTTACACGACACCCTTTCGCATCACGATCACGGCACGAAAGTTCGGCGATATCATTAATCGTCTACGGCGAGCCGTGCTCAACCGTTCACCAAGTTTACCACAACCGAAGTCTTGATCTCAAACTACCTGTGCGCGGTGCCCTCACCGGTCGGTGGGACGCGTTTCGGCCTGCCGGGAACGGACGTTCTCGTGCGAGCAGAAACCCCGACCGGTCCGTTTGAGGCAGAGCAACCCACGGTAGCGGCCGTCGGCGTCGGTGACCGCCAGCCGGCGACGACCGGTGGCCAGCATGCGCAGTCGGATCGGCTCGACCGGGGCGTCCGGGGCCACCACCCGCTCGCCCAACGCGCCGTACCGCATCGCCGGCTCGTCGTCCGCCGGCGCGCAGTCCGTCGGCACACCGTCCGCTGGCTGGTCGTCCGCTGGTGCGCCATCCGTCGGCACGGTGGAACCGGGGACCGCGGAACCCACCGCGCGGCGCGCCGCGGCCAGGTCGTCCGGCTCGACCACGCAGATCAGTAGCCCGTCAGCCACGATCACCGCCGCGCGCATGTGGTCGTCGCCAGCGAACAAGGCCCGGAGCGCGCCGACCGTCACCGAGGGGTCGTGCACTTCGGCCATGGTGATCATCTCGTCGGCGACGGTCCGCGCCCCGGCGGTGGGCGCGGAATCGACAACGGTTCGCCCGGCATTGGGGCCGCTCGGACCGCCCGGTCCGGCCGGGCCACCCGGGTGGCCCGCCGCCGGCTCGGGAACGTGTTCGGTCATCGCGCCAAGGGTACGTCGGCGCGTCGCCCGGGCAGCCACGCGGACCTCAGCCGTCGCGGACGCCGGCGGCACTCCCGCCGAATCACCCGGACAGGCGTCACTTGTGCAGGCCGACCACCGGCGCCCAGCCGCGCCGCACCGGGCGGTTTCCGGCGCGGGTGGTGCGCCGCGAGCGGTACACGATGTAGGGCCGCAGCAGGTAGCCGACCGGCGCCGAGACGAGGTGGACCAGGCGGGTGAACGGCAGGATCGCGAATAGGCAGAACGCCAGCGCCACGTGCACTTTGAACTCGGTCGGGGCCGCCTGGATCTGGTCCAGGTGCGGGTGCAGGTAGAACAGTGAGCGCAGGTACGGCGCCACCGTCGCCCGATAGTTGTTCAAGCCACCGCCGCCACCGGCGATGCCCCCGATGATCGTGGTCAGCGCGCCGGCGCAGAGCACGAAGATCAGCGCGGTGAAGGTGAACACGTCGTTGTGCGTGGTGGCCTTGGCCACGGCGCCAACCGTGATCCGCCGGAAGAGCAGGATCGCCAGACCGGCGAGCGTCAGCACCCCGGAGACCGAGCCCAAGGCGACGGCGATCCAGTGGTAGGTGTGCTCGCTGATGCCGATCTTGCTGGTCCAGGCCTCGGGGATCAGCAGCCCGACCACGTGCCCACCGACCACCAACAGCAGGCCGCCGTGGAACAGCGGCGAGCCCAGCCGCAGGATCTTGCTCTCGTAGATCTGGCTGGACCGGCTCGTCCAGCCGAACTGGTCGGCGCGGTAGCGCGCGATCAGCCCGCCGATGAGCAGCACCACTGCCGCGTACGGCAGCACGATCCACAACAAAGGGTCAATTACCGCACTAGTGTGGGTCATCGGCGTGCTCCTACGGATTCCATTGGGGCGAACGGCTCTAGGCCGACTTCCTCGGCTGGGGGCCCGCTGTGGGCCAGATGCAACGCCCGGCGCAGGTCTTCGGGCGTGGCGGCGGGCAGCACGGCCCGGATCAGGTCGATCACATCCAGGTACGCCGAGCCGCCCTCGGCGAGCGCGTCGCGCAGCAGCTCTAGGCCCGCGCGGTGCCGGCGCAACAGGTCCAGGACGGCCTGCGGCGCGCGCGCGGCGGCCTCGCACACCACGCCGAGATGGTCGGCCAACTCGCCGTCGGCGATCTCCACCCCCGCCTCGCGGTAGGCCTGGGCGAACTCCGTCAGCGCCATCCCACGCTGCCGGGTGTCGCCGTACGCGTAGTAGGTCAGGTACAGGCAGCAGCGACGACGCAGGTCGAAGGTGTCCACATAGTCGCTGGCCAGCTCGCCCGGGTCGGTCGTCGCCAAGTGCTCGACGAACCGGGCGAGCGGCGCGCCGGCCGCCGATGGCAGCGCGGCGGCGGTCTGGCGCAGCAGCGGCAGCTGAGCGAGCATCGTCTCGTCCGGGTAGTCCAGGCACAACGCGGCGGCCTGCAGCGCGCGCGCCCGCGCGGTCGCGTCCACCCCCTTGCCGATCATGAGCCCGACCTTTCCGCGCGGCCCAGCGGCAGCAGCGTCTTGCCGTCCCAGCCGGAGAGCTCGACCCCGACCGGGCCGGCCGGGTACGCGCCCACGGAGCAGGCGGCCGACTCCAGCTCGGCGGCGCGCTCGTGGAACTCGCCGTGCGCGGCCGGGATGACGTAGCGCTCGTCGTATTTGGCGATGGCCAGCAGCCGGTACATGTCCTCGATGTCGCCCACCGTCATGCCGACCGCCTCGGCGATCTCCGGGCGGCGTGGCTGGCCCAGGTTCACGTCGCGCATGTAGGAGCGCATGGCGGCCAGCCGGGCGAGCACGTCGCGCACCGGCTTGGCGTCGCCGGCGGTGAACAGCTGCGCCAGGTAGCTGATCGGGATGCGCAACGCGTCGATGGCCCCGAACAGGTTGCCGGACTCCTCGGCGTCGAAGCCGGTGTCGCGGACCACGTCCACCACCGGGGACAGCGGCGGGATGTACCAGACCATCGGCATGGTGCGGTACTCCGGGTGCAGCGGCAGCGCCACCTCGAAGCGGTTGATCAACGCCCACACCGGGGAGGCCTGCGCGGCGGTGATCCAGTCCCGGCTGATCCCGGCGGCCTCGGCGGCGGCCCGCACCGCCGGGTCGGACGGGTCGAGCAGCGCGGCCCGTTGCGCGGCGTACAGGTCCTTGTCGTTGGGCGCGGTCGCGGCGGCCAGCACCGCGTCGGCGTCATAGAGCACCAGGCCGATGTAGCGCAACCGGCCGACGCAGGTCTCCCCGCACACGGTCGGAATGCCGGCCTCCACCCGCGGGTAGCAGAACGTGCACTTCTCGGCCTTGCCGGTGCGGTGGTTGAAGAACACCTTCTTGTACGGGCAGCCGGACACGCACATCCGCCAACCGCGGCAGCGGTCCTGGTCCACCAGCACGATGCCGTCCTCGCTGCGCTTGTAGATGGCGCCGGACGGGCAGGACGCGGCGCACGCCGGGTTCAGGCAGTGCTCACAGATGCGCGGCAGGAAGAACATGAACGTCTTCTCGTACTCCAGCCGCACCGTGTCCGCGATCTTGGCCAGCAGTGGGTCGTGCTGCGCGTGCTCCGGGGAGCCGCCCAGCGCGTCGTCCCAGTTCGCCGACCAGCGGATCTTCATGTCCTTGCCGGTGAGCAGCGACTTGGGCCGGGCGACCGGGATGTTCTCCTGCAACGGGGCGGACAGCAACGTCTCGTAGTCGTAGGTCCACGGCTCGTAGTAGTCCTCGATGGTGGGCAGCCGGGGATTGGCAAAAATGTTGATCAGCTTGTGCAACCGGTTGCCGCCCCGCAGCGCCAGCCGGCCGTGGCCGTTCAGCTTCCAGCCGCCCCGCCAGCGCTCCTGGTCCTCATGGGTGCGCGGGTAGCCCAGCCCGGGCCGGGTCTCGACGTTGTTGAACCAGGCGTACTCGACGCCGGCCCGGTTGGTCCACGCCTGCTTGCAGGTGACCGAGCAGGTGTGGCAGCCGATGCACTTGTCGAGGTTCATCACCATCGCCATCTGTGCCATGACGCGCATATCAGTAGCCAACTTCCTGGGAACGGCGGCGGATAGTGGTCACTTCATCGCGCTGGTTGCCGGTCGGGCCCAGATAGTTGAAGGCGTACGACAACTGCGCGTAGCCACCGATGATGTGGCTCGGCTTGACCAGCACCCGGGTGCCGGAGTTGTGGATGCCGCCGCGCTTGCCCGAGGTCTCGGCGATCGGCACGTCCACCACCCGGTCCTGGGCGTGGTACATGTACACGGTTCCCTCGGGCATCTTGGACGAGACGATGGCGCGGGCGACGATGACCCCGTTGCGGTTCACCGCCTCGATCCAGTCGTTGTCCGCGACGCCCACCTTGGCGGCGTCGGCCGGGCTGATCCAGATGTGCGAGCCGCCGCGCGAGAGCGTCAGCATGTACAGGTTGTCCTGGTATTCGGAGTGCACCGACCACTTGTTGTGCGGGGTCAGGAACCGCACCGTCACCCCGACGCCAGGGAAGTCGCCGGGGCCGACGTTGCCGATGGCCGGCTCGTGGAACAGCCGCGTCATGTCCAGCGGCGGACGGAACAGCGGCAGCTGCTCGCCCAGCTCGATCATCCAGTCGTGGTCGAGCAAGAAGTGCTGGCGGCCGGTCAGGGTGTGCCACGGTTTGGCGCGTTCGACGTTGATGACGAACGGCGAGTAGCGCCGGCCGCCGGTCTCCGAGCCCGACCACTCCGGCGAAGTGATCACCGGAACCGGCCGGGACTGGGTGTCGGCGAAGGTGATCTGCTTGCCCTCGTTCTCCTCAGCCAGGTCGGCTAGCTTGGTGCCGGTGCGCTTCTCCATGGTCTTGAAGCCCTGCACGGCCAGCGCCCCGTTGGTGGTGCCGGACATGGCCAGGATCGCCTCGGCCATCTTGATGTCGGTGCCCAGCGACGGGCGCCCGTCGGCCGCGCCGCCGCGCACCACGCCGTTCTTCGCGGCCAGGAAGGCGACCGACTCCTTCAGGTCGAAGTTCAGCCCCTTCACCGCCTGGCCGAGGGAGTCGGCCAGCGGGCCGAGCGCGCCCAGTTTGTCGGCGATCGCGGCGTAATCGCGCTTCACCGGGATCAGCTTGGGGAAGTTCACGCCCGGGGTCAGCTCGACGCCTTCGTCGCGCCAGTCGGCGACCACGCCGTGCGGGGTGGCCAACTCGTCCGGGGTGTCGTGCAGCAGCGGCATCGCCACCAGGTCGGTGCGCTCGCCGAGGTGGGTGGCGGCCAGCTCGCTGAACCGGCGGGCGATGGTGTGGAAGGCGTCGAAGTCCGAGCGGGTCTCCCAGGGCGGGGCGATGGCCGCGCTGAAGGCGTGCACGAACGGGTGCATGTCGGTGGTGGAGATGTCGTGCTTCTCGTACCAGGTGGCGGCCGGCAATATCACGTCGGAGAACAGAGTGGTCGACGTCATCCGGAAGTCCAGCGACAGCAGCAGGTCGAGCTTGCCGGCCGGGGCCTGGTCCCGCCAGCGGACGCTGGCTGGGCGGGCGCCCTCCGGCGTCTCCTTGGCGCGCAGCGAGTCAGCGGAGCCGATCAGGTGCCGCAGGAAGTACTCGTCCCCCTTGGCGGAGGAGCCGAGCAGGTTCGAGCGCCACACGGTCAGCACCCGCGGCCAGTTCTCCTCGGCGTCCGGGTCCTCGGCGGCGAATCCGATCCGGCCGGCGCGGATCTCCTCGCGCAGGAACGGCCCGGGCTCCTTGCCGGAAGCGGCGATGTCGTCGGCCAGGTCGAGCGGGTTGCGGTTGAACGTCGGGTAGGACGGCATCCAACCGAGCCGGGCCGAGGTGGCGACCAGGTCGGCCTGGGTCTGCCCGGTGAACCGGCCGGCGGCCAGCGGCGAGGCGAGGTGGCTGGAGTCGGTGGTGTCGTAGCGCCACTGGTCGGTGGCCAGGAAGAAGTACGCGGCGCTGACCATGGTGCGCGGGGGACGCTGCCAGTCCACCGACTGGGCCAGCGTCGAGTGCCCGGTGACCGGACGCACCTTCTCCTGGCCGACGTAGTGACCCCAGCCGCCACCGTTGACGCCCTGGCAGCCGGTCATCGTGATCAGCGCCAGGAAGGTGCGGTATATCAGGTCCGAGTGGTAGTAGTGGTTGGTCGCCGCGCCCATCAGGATCATCGAGCGGCCGTTGGTCGCCTCGGCGTTGGCGGCGAACTCGCGGCCGACGCGAGCGGCGGCGGCGGCCGGCACACCGGTGATCTCCTCCTGCCAGGCCGGGGTGCCGGGCTGGGAGGCGTCGTCGTACCCGGTGGGCCACTGGCCCGGCAGGCCGTCGCGGCCGACGCCGTAGTTGGCCATCATCAAGTCGAAGACGGTGGTCACCAGCTGCCCGTCGAGCTCGCGGGCCGGGACGCCGCGACGGATCAGCGCGCCGTCCCCGGACGGGTTGTCGTAGCGCGGCAGCGACACCTCGACGGCTTGGGCGCCGTCGGTTCCGTACAGGGACAGCCGCGGCTTGACCTCGCCGAGCTCAAGGTTCCACTTGCCCGCGCCCTGCTCGCCGAAGCGGAAGCCGAGCGAACCGTTGGGGACGACGGGTTGGTCGGTGACCGAATCGATCAGCACCGTCTTGAACGCGGCGTTCTCGCCGCCGTCCAGGCTCGGCAGGTCGGCGGCGGTGAGGAACTTGCCGACGGCGTGGCTGCCGTCTTCCAGTTCGCGCAGCTTGACCAAGAACGGCAGGTCGGTGAACCGGCTGACGTAGTCGGTGAAGTACGGCACCTGACGGTCGCGGTAGAACTCGGTCAGGATCACGTGCCCCATCGAGATCGCCAATGCGGCGTCGGTGCCGGGCTGGCCGGCCAGCCACTCGTCGGCGAATTTGACGTTGTCGGCGTAGTCCGGGCTGACCACGACGACCTTCTGGCCGCGGTAGCGGGCCTCGGCCATCCAGTGCGCGTCCGGGGTGCGGGTGACCGGCACGTTCGAACCCCACATGATCAGGTAGCCGGCGTCCCACCAGTCCCCGGACTCGGGGACGTCGGTCTGGTCGCCGAACACCTGCGGGGAGCCGACCGGCAGGTCGCAGTACCAGTCGTAGAAGGACAGCACCGGCGCGCCGATCAGGGTGTGGTAGCGGAACCCGATGGCGTGGCTGACGATGCTCATCGCCGGGATCGGAGAGAAGCCGGCGACCCGGTCCGGGCCGTATTTCTTGATGGTGCGCACCTGGGCGGCGGCGACGATCTCGGCGGCCTCCTCCCAGTTGGCGCGCACCAGCCCGCCCTTGCCACGCGCGCTGACGTAGCGGCGGCGCAGCTCCGGGGTGCTGACGATCTCCTCCCAGGCCAGCACCGGGTCGCCATTGTGGCGGGCCTTGGCGGCGCGGAACATCTCCAGCAGCGCGCCCCGCACGTACGGGTAGCGCACCCGGGTGGGCGAGTAGGTGTACCAGGAGAACGACGCCCCGCGCGGGCAGCCGCGCGGCTCATACTCCGGGCGGTCCGGCCCGACCGACGGGTAATCGGTCTGCTGGGCCTCCCAGGTGATGATGCCGTCCTTGACGTACACCTTCCACGAGCACGAGCCGGTGCAGTTCACCCCGTGGGTGGAGCGCACCACCTTGTCGTAGGACCAGCGGTCCCGGTAGAAGACGTCCGCGTCCCGTCCGCCGACCTGGTGCACCGCGCGCAGATCGGCGGACGCGGTCCCAGGCCGCAGATGCCGTCCGGCGCGCAGCAGCGCCTCAGTCAGCGGGTCGTCCAGCCCCGGGCGTTTGCCGGTCGCGCTGCCGAGGTTGCTCATCAGCTGCTCCTAATCCAAGTTGCGTCAAGCTTCGGTCGCCACCGGGGCGGCGAGTTGTTGCTGGTGGTGAACATGGTGCCGCGTCGGGCGTCGCGCGCGGCGAGCGTCTCAGGCGACGCGCCCGTGAGCACGGGCTGCCGCGGCGAGTCCGGGCTGCCGCGGCGCGTCCCCCCCTCCAACCGCGCCGCGGCAGCGGCGTCGCGCGCCGGCGTGCGCGACTGCTCATACTCGGCCGTCAGGGCGGCACTCGCCGGAGCCTGAGGGCGACCGCAGCACTCGCGCACGCGCTGGCCACGCAGCATCGTTCGGCTACGCTGCCGCCGCCTTGGCGGGCGCGCGCCGACGCATCATCGCCAGCGACTGGATGAACACCAGGGTGGCCATGATGCCCAACAGCAGGAAGCCGATGCTGTAGCTGGCGCCGGTCTTGCCGTCGTAGAACCCGCCCATCATCAGCGGTGGGATGAACCCGCCCAGCCCGCCGGCGGCGCCGACGACACCGGTGACCGAGCCGACCTTGGCCACCTCGGTGCGCTGCGCCACCAGGGCAAACACGGCGCCGCAGGTGATGCCCAGCGCGGCGGCGAGGATCAGGAAGATGGCGGTGCCGACGCCGGGAACGGCGGCGTCGTTCATGTTGAACCCGGCCTTGACCAGGTTGCCGCCCGGGCCGGTGGACTGGATGTAGGCGCACACCGCGGCGATGAAGAACGCCACGGCGGTGACACGGGCCCCGTCGAACCGGTCGGACAGCCAGCCGCCGATCGGGCGCATGATGACCGCGATGATCACGAAGATGGCCAGCTTGTTCGCCGCGTCCTGCGGCACGATCCCGTAGCCCTTGTTCAGGTAGGTGGGCAGGTACACGCTGAACGCCACGTAGCCGCCGAAGCCGATCGCGTACATCGCCGAGCCGAGCCAGGTGATGGGCATCTTGAGCGTCCAGGCCATCCGGGTGCCCAGCGACTCTTTCGGCAGCGGGCGGTTCGGTGCGTCGCGCATGATCAGCCAGGCCAGGATGCCGTACACGGCGAGCGCGATCGCGCAGATTATGAACGGCATCTTCCACGACGGGGAGACGATGAAGTTGTGCAGGAAGGCGGTCGCGTTCGGCGACGCCTTGCCGGTGGTCGGGTCGATCTTCGGCATACCCGTCGCCGGGTCGAGGATCGGCACGCACGCGCCGCGGTTGGACGCGCTGCAAGCGCCTGGAGCCGGCGTCCACACCGACGCCCAGTTCTGCAGCTGCGCCGCAGTGGGGGTCTTCAGGCCCTGGAAGCCGTTGGCGAACTTCAGCGTGGTGAGCGCGCTGATCGCGGTGCCGCCCATGCCCACGCCGAACAGGCCGACCGCTAGGCCGCGCTTGGCTGGCGGGAACCAGGCGTTCACGTACGGGATGCCGACGGCGAACGTGGTGCCGCTGATGCCCAGGAAGAAGCCGGCGATGAACAGCACGGTCAGGTTGTGCTCACCAGCGAAAGCGAGCACCAAGATCGGGATGATCGTGACGAACGAGACGATCGGGAACATCACCCGGCCGCCGTAGCGGTCGGTCAGCGCGCCGATCGGGATGCGGCCGATCGAGCCCACCACCACCGGGATGGCGACCACCCAAGCCTCGGTGAAGTTGGACAGTCCCAGCCCAGTCTGGATGTTCTTCGGGCCGAGCGGGGTGAGCAGGGCCCACGCCCAGAAGTTGATCCCGAACCCCAGAAAGGCCATGAACAGCATCAACCATGCTTTGCCCGGCACACGCGCGGACGCCGCGGCGGCTGCCGCCGGTGACGCCGTGCCGCCAGACTTCTCGGTGCTTGTGTGTGCACTCATCAGGCGCAACGTTCCTTCCCAATCAGCCGTGCCAGCGCGGCGACGGCCTTCGTCCGAGCTGCAATTGGATCTTCCGAACCACGGTTTGCGGAATCCCCCAGCACCGAAAGGTCACGCATCGGCCACCGCGCGGGGTCGGTCCACCCTGACCACCCCTTCCCGTGCGGCACAGAGTACAACTCACGACAGGCCCGCAAAACGCAGGTACCGTGATTAGAGTTCGCGTTCCACGCGTGGTGGGAAACGAGGCCATTTCGTTTGGGGACCAACGTTTGGGGACTAATAATTCCGAGGGCGAAGGAATGTCCTTAGCTGGCCGGGAATCGCGCCCCGGAGCGGGCTGTCCGACCATCCTCGTCGCGCCCGCCGGAGGCGTCGCGCCGCAGTTCCGCTCGCCAGTCGCCGCGCCCGCCAAGCGCCCGGTCGGCGTCACCCGGCCGTCCGATGACGCCCGGCGCGTCGTCCGGGCGTCGGTTGCGCGGTCGCCTATCCCGTGACCGTCGGTTGCGCGGTCGCCTCTCGCCCGGGCGTCGGTTGCGCGGTCGCCTGCCCGCGACCGTCGGTTGCGCGGTCGCCTGCCCGGCGGAACCCGTTCCGCGGCCTTCAGCGGGGGCCGGTGGCGCCGCCGGCGGCAGGTCGCCTCCGCGCGCGTGGACCGCTAGACGACGCGCAGGCGCAACTGCTGAAATGGGTTGTCCTCGGCGCGGACCACCCCAACCAACTCGTTGATCTCATCGGTGTCGAGCCCGCGCTCGTGAAGCGTGCTCCCGATGTGGGAGGGAAGCTCAGGAGTCTCTCGCGGCACCCGGTCCGGGTAGGGCTCGACTGATTTCCAACCGCGCGCATTGAGCATCCGGTAAAGCTGTTGACGCGCGGTCCCGGTCACCAGTCCAAGGTGATAAGCACGTTCGTACAGCGCTTGCATTGAAACGCCCCACTCACGCTTGAGGTCAAGCAGGGCGCCCAGCTCGGGGCGGCGCAGTTGATGACGGATGGCGTCCTCGGGCATCAGGAACTCGGCCGCGAAGCGGTTGGCCTCACCTTCCATGTCATCGCTGACAAACGACGTGTGCAGGCAAAGGTGCCCGAGGTCATGGGCAAGCGTGAGACGCATGCGATCGGTAGTGGCGAACACCAAACACCCAGCGGTTTCAAGTCGGCGGGTGAGGTTGACCACCGGGCCAATCGGCATGCACCACTGCGCCCGAACCATTCGGGCCGCGGCCTCGGGCGCCGTGTCAACAGGATCAAACGTCGGGACCATCTGATCAGCGGCCATCGACACTTCGGTGAACAACAACGAGGAGTGCAGGCGCAAGAGGTTGAGTTGCGCTTCCAGGCGTCGCCATGTGGAGGCTTTGGTGGTCTTCTGGCGGCGCATGTGCGCGTCGACCGCCAAGGCGCCCACAAACCTGTCGCCGTGGCGCAGAAAACGTGGCGTCATCGAATCCGCTCACGAGCCTGCGCCGCCTTCCTTCTGCCCATCGTCAAGGTCGATCTCAATGCTAGGCAGACCAACGAGGCCAACCGGAGCCCAGGTGATCACCACCGCGCCGGCCACGCCGCTGCTGCCGCCACGAAGCTCAACGGACCAAATCGGGTTGTCCTTGCCGTCACGGTAGGAGATCACCGCCGGCCCGATCTCTCGGGTGTCGCGCAGGCGACTGAGGTGCGCCCGCATCCGATCGCGGATCATGCTGGCCAGAGCGCGCTACTACACATCGCGGCGAACCAGCCCGCCGCCCGGCGGGCTGGTTCGCCCCGGCCACCCGGGCACCGCCCAAATGGGCGGGGTTTGCCGTCAAACCGCCTGACATGACATCCTTGACCGTGGGTCAAGTGGCCGCAAGGCCCCCGACCCAACAGAGGCCGGCCCAAGCTGATCACCGCAGACTCGACGAGTTTGAGACCACCTTTCGCGCCGGTCCCCGCCCTCGTAGCTCAGGGGATAGAGCGCCGGACTCCTAAGCCGGGCGTCGCAGGTTCGATTCCTGTCGGGGGCACTGAGCGACACCCCGTTGGTCTTGTGGGAACCCTCTTCTCGGTGGGTTCGACTCTCGTCTCATTGAGGTTGGGCGTCCCACAGAGGTCGGCGTCGCAGTGTCGACCTTGCGGTGCGACGATCTTGAGTCTGGCAGAATCAAGCGGTGAGCGATGCCCGTGATGGCTGGGTTGATGAGTCGGTCCAGCAAACCCACGGCGGGCATTTCTACGTCTTGGCCGCAGCTCTCGCCGACTCGGAGGGCTGCGAGCCGGTCAGAGACGCGTTACGCGCGCTACTACCGGCCAAAGCCCGACGGCTGCACTGGCGAGCCGAGACCGAACGTCAGCACATCAAGATCGTCGAAACCATTGCCGCAGCAACCGCCGCCGGGTCGGGATTGTCAGGCCTGGTCATCGTCGGCGCGCCAGTAAACCCGCGTCGACAAGAACGCGCCCGCCGCTTGTGCCTGGAACGGCTGCTCTTCGAGCTGGGCCTACTCGGCATCAAGCAGGTTTGGGCCGAAGCTCGTGCCCCGACGCTGAATCGCCGCGACTTGAGCCTGGTCGCCGCGCTGCGTAAGACCGGCACCGTGCCACACTCGCTGAGTTACGACTTCGCCAAGCCAGCCGGGGCCGAAGCCGAGCCGATGCTGTGGATTCCAGATGCAGTGGCCGGGGTCGTGGGCACTGCGCGTAAGACCGGCGACCGCACCCTACGGGACATCCTGGGGAACACGATCACGGAGATCAACCTGACCCTGACCTGAGCCCGCAAACCTGGGCACATATCTGCGCCGGACAGCGTCAGGGCCGGGTCCCGTCAATTCCGGCGGTATCCCGGCCCTTCCTTCCTCACTCCGGAGCCCGGCGAGGCACGCATCTAGTCTACGTCATCCACAACGAACACGCAGCCTAAGTCTGGGTCTTCTGCCGTGCCCGTGGGTGGGTTTTGGTCATGCCGGCCGCCCGGGGAGTGGTGGGCAGAGGCCGCCTCGGGTGAGCATGGCCATGGCGATGAGGGCTTGTGGGCTGTGGTAGCCGTAGGCGCGTCGGGTTGGCAGTCGTAGGTGGGTGTTGGTGGCCTCGGTGCGGGCGTTGGACAGGCCGTGCTCGATGGTGTTTCGGATCAGCGGCAGGAAGCGTTTGATGGTGGTGGCGAGTTTGACGAAGGCGGGGAGCCTGGATCGGGCGGCCCTGGCGATCCAGCCGGCCAGCAGTGACAGGCCTTGTTCGCCTTTGACTTCGAACACCGCGCGGAGTTGTTCCCTCAACAGGTAGCCGCAGTAGAGGCCCCTGTTGGTGTGGGAGATGTGGGCCAGGGTGGTGCGTTGTTCCCCGGTCAGGTCGGCCGGGTTCTTCACCAGCGCCCATTGGGAGGCTTTCATCGCCGCGGCCTGATCGGTCTTGCCCGCGCCGCGCAGTTGGTTCCACAGGCCTCGGCGGACCTGGTCCAGGGCGTCGTTCGCCCAGGCGACGATGTGGTAGGGGTCCAGGCACAACACCGCGCCCGGCGCGCGCCGTTTGACGCGGTGTAGATCCATTCCGCGCCGTCGGCGGAGACGTGGGTCAGCTGGGCGGACCGGTCGGGCCCGAGAAGGTCGAAGAACTTCCACAGCGTGTCCTGGTCGCGGCCGGGCGCGGCCCACACCAGCCGGCCGGTGTCATGGTCGATGAAGCAGGTCAGGTACCGCTGACCCTTGCGGTGGGAGATCTCATCGATCCCGATCCACCGCAACCCGCCCAACAAGTCCCGTTTCCCGGACTGCTCAGCCACCACCCGGGTGACGATCCCTGAGACCGCGCGCCAACTGACCCGCATCAGCTCGCCGACCACGCGAAGCGCCGTGTGCGCCGCCAGCCACGCGCACTGGTCCTCGAACCCGGCCGCGCCCACGGCACGGCGGGGACCACCACCCCATGGGCCGGGCAGGACACCCTCGGCGCGTCAGCCTCCAGAAACGCCCGCGTCGAACCCAGGTCCAGCGCCCGGCCACCGCCGGCGCCCGCCACCACGGTCATACCCCGCGCAGCGCCGCCCGCACCGCGAGCCACGCGACCGCCGCCAACTGCGCGACCGAACCGAAGCGAGCAGCACCTCCTCGCCGTGTTCTTCGACCAGATCGACGACCGCGCCCTCGACCCCGCCCAGCCGCTTCCATACCCTGACGTAAGACACGCCGTTCCCCGTTCACTGGTTGCGGAACCTTGAGGGTCCAGAAACCTGTACGAGGAACGGCGTGTCGCCCCCAACCCAAGATCAACCCACCCACGGGAACAGCAGAAGAGCCGACCGTCTGCGGAACCATCCCGATCTCAAACGCCGCTCTGGCTGCCGCCTGATGACCGACGCTGCTCGCGATAGACCGCCATCTGCTCCAGCGAGACAAGTCTGACGCGGGTACTGTCACGTTGCTCATCGGGATAGTGCTCCAAGACGAAATCACGCCACGCTGGAACGGTTAGGGCGGTGCGACCGTACCGAGGCGCCCAAATGTCACCGGCGCGCAGCAAACTGTCACGCACATCGGAGACCTCCGATGAGGTGCGTCCACAAGTAGCCGCAACGACACTGCTCACCGCGGTCCCACCGTTTACAGCCAGCGCGGCGACGTACTCTTTCTGCCTGTCACTCAACGAGGCCCACCGTGGCGCGACGGCACTGTCGAGGACTTCGGCCTCAGCCGCCTGCAGAGCTTCTGCCGACTCTTTCGCGGTGATCCGCTCTGGCCCTGCCGCCGCACGCCAGACACGGTCGGCGAAGATCTGAACGTGCGCCGGATAGCCGCCACTGGCGCGCGCCAACAACTCTACGGCTTCCGGGTCCCATCGCACACTCGGCGTGTGCCGGTACGCGGGTTCAACAACCGCTTCCCAAACCTCGTCAATTGTCAGGGCCGCTGGGATAATAACCTGACGGAAGAGCCGATCTGGATGAGTCACACCTGCCTCTCGCAGAACCGCCCAAGTACTCGTCAACCCGGTGGCAATCAGCGCGACTGGAGCACTGGCATGTTCGACCGTCAACCTGTGCAGCACCGCCGACAACAGAGCCAAGTCATCACGGTGGACTGCTTGAAGTTCATCGATTGTCAGCAACAATCCTGTCCGGGGTTTCTCTTTCGCCGCTTCCCGTGCGACCGCCGCCAGCGCATCGGCCAGCAACGACGGATCGGGCGGCGTCGGGGCGTTCTCCGCAGCGCGCCATTCCACCGTAGCCGTCACAGAGGCAATCCCGAAGCTCACGCTCGCGATCCGATCGAGAGCCTTCTTCGCCCGCTTCCAGGGCCTGTTCCCGGCGTCGATCAGCGCCGCCGCACGCTGCATCAACGTCCGGACCAGCCACACCTGTCCGCCCACGGCTTGGACGGAGAGATGCTCAAAGCCCTGCCTCTGGAGGCTCTCAGCAGCCTCAGCCATCAAGACCGTCTTGCCAACCCCTCGTGGGCCAATGAGCAGAATGTCTTGACGACGCCCGCGTTCCCCGATGTCAAGGACATCAGCCAGTAGGTCACCGAGAGCATCACCGCGACCGACGAGCAAGGGCGGCCGGGCACCCGGCCCGGGGGCGTACACGCTGTTCCGCATCACGACCTCCTATAGCTTCCTATAACTAACAAGGTTATAGGAAGTTATAGGACGCACTGGGATGTCACGGCAAGGCGCCGCTTCGTCGACCTGAACCCAGCGACAGGACACTACACATTGATCTTGCGGCAGACGGTGGAGCGGTCGACTCCGAATCGCTGGGCGAGGTCGTTGACCGAGACGGCTTCGGCCTGTGCCTCGCGATGTTGGCGAGCATTTCTGCCACGCTGAAATAGGCGACGGCCTCGCTCGCGCGGTCCGGCCGGTCGCCGAGGTCGACGCGCAGCGTCACCGGCACCGCGCTGTGGGCGGCCAGGGTGGCCAACGCGACGTCCAGGCCGACGCCTAGGGCTGGCGGATGGATGCCGCAGACGATGCCACGCAGCTCGGTCAACGCCTCCTTGACATGCCGGTGCACAACAACGCTCGGCCAAGTGCACTTCGAGACACTCCGTTGGTCTTGTGGGAACCCCTGATTTACGGGTTCCATCACCACTTCACCGGGTTGGAAAGATCGCTGTGACGGCGGAGAGGAGGTGCGACGGTGCGCTCTTCACTCGTCGATTGCGCTTCTGGGATGCTGTGGCTGTGGCCGATGAGCGCGATAGGTGGACTGCCCATCACTTCTCTCAAGGCAACGGCGTCGGCGTCGGGCAGGGCGATGTTGCCGCGCTGTTTCGCCGAGTGGCCGAAAGCATTGAAGCGTTGGGTGACGTGTGGGTCCAAGACGTCTGCTTCCACTCGACACCGACTGCTGACGAGGATGACGTGACGCTTACCGTCTACTACCATCGTGAGCCGCGTCCCGGACAGAAGCCGGCAAGCGGTGCTGTCGGGTCAGGGTTTGAGCAGTAGGCGGGATCTAAGTGCGGGTCGCCCGGCGTCGGCGGCAAGTAGGCCGCGCATGCGCACGAGTAGATCAACGCGGAAGCGAGGACGTCGGCGATCTGCAGCAGCACATGGGTATCGGAGTGCCCGAATACCGGTGACTCCACGAGCTGGGGGTAGAGGCCGCCACGGCCTCCGCCGTGCCGGTAGCGGCGGGTCGTCATGGTGTGGACGTGGCCCTCGTTCTTGACCTTGGTCTAGGCCGACATGTCTGGAGGCCCGGACGGTGGAGACCGCCGGACCTCCAGCAGAGTTGTAACGCAGAGACCTGCCTGCGCCTTCGATGCCAGGATACACCCGTGACACTCGCCGCTCCGCTCGTCAACAATCCCAGGCTGTCGGCGATCTGCACGAGCCTGAGCACGCCCCGCCTCGGCCCGTACCTCACCGCGGCAGGCGGCAACATCCAGGCCGCTGTCCGGCTCTACGAATGGAATGTCGAACTCAGCGGCGCAGTCTACGAGGCGCTGCACGTCGTGGAAGTCGTGCTCAGAAACGCCCTTGACCAACAACTGTCGGCATGGAACGCCAACCAAACCGACCGCCACAGCGGCAGGCCACACTCGCCGGACTGGCTCACCGACCCCTCCCGCCTCATTCAGCGCCTTCTCGGCGCGGACCTGCCCAGAGCCCACACCCGCGCCCGGCAAGCCACCCGTGCAGGCAAGCCTGGTGGCCGCAGCCCCAGCCACCCCGACCTGCTCGCGCAGCTCACCTTCGGCACCTGGCGCTACCTACTGCCCGACAGAGACGCAGGACGACAACTGCTGTGGAACCAAGCCCTGCACCTAGCCTTCCCCCACCTAACAATCACACCCGGCGACCTCGTCCACAGAATCGACGGCATCTACCGGCACCGCAACAGGTCGGCGCACCTGGAACCGCTGCTACGCGGCCGGGTCGTGCGAACCCAGTTCAACAACATGCGCACCGGCCTAGCCGCGATCAACCCATACGTCGAAGACTGGTTCGTCTCCAACCAGCGCGTCACACGCAGCCTGCGCAACCGGCAACCCTGATCTGCCGGTCGCCGGCCACGCGCGAGGCGGCGCGAGATCGTCGACCTGTGGGCTCCGAACCACTGGGCGAGGTCGTTGACCGGTGCGCCAGCCACGCACAGGATCTCTGGCAGCGTCCCACCAGGCGCACGGATGGAGTGCCTTCCGACTGGGGAGACCGTGACCCGGGTCGCACTCACATCGGTTGGCGCAAGTTATTCCGGTTGGCGGTCGTTGTGTCCGAAGCTCTCGCCGACGACGCGCGCGCTCTGCGTGCCGCCCTCAAAGGCAAGCACGACAAAGCCAGCGTCACCCTGGAGTTGCCGCGCGCCAGCGCCGAGAAGATTCTGGCGCCGCTGGATTTTCCAGCGTGAACGCAGGGCACGCCGCGATCAGGCGGCCAAGGCACTGGCGGAGTTCTCCAACGAGATCGGCCTGATCGATTGACCGTCTCGGTCGTGGTGGCGACGCCGACATCTTGCCCTCCCGGACGCTGCGCGACTACTTCCTCTCACTCGCGTGGCCGAGCCGCATCCCAACCAGCTTCGCGCTGCCCACGACAAGACCGTCCGCTACTCACCCAAGCCAGAGGCCGAGATCCGCGCCACTCTTGGCAAGATCATCGGCATCCGGGCCGCCGAAACCGTGCGTCGCGCCACCGCCGACTTCGGCTGGCGCACTGCCTTGCCCCACGGCGCCATCGATCTGGTTCCGCGACCCGGGCTCACTGAGTGCCCAGGCTTTGACCGAGCCACCGCCAG
>WQZC01000007.1 GCA_009780925.1 Actinomycetes bacterium
GAGGTGCCGGTCTTGCCGCCGATCCGCGTCTTGTACGGCGCGCCGTCGAAAGCGATCGCCCCGGACACCGTGTGCGAGTCGTCGAAGCGCAGCGAATCGGCGATGTAGTCGAGCACCGTCTGGCTGACCGGCGCCCGCCCGGTCACCGTCGGATTGATTCTCCGAACCACCTTGCCGCTCGGGTCGAGCACGGCCCAGCCGATCGTCGGCTGCCAGATCTTGCCGCCGTTGAGCATCGCCGAGTAGGCGATCGCCAGCTGCAGCGGTGACATGGTGGTCTCGCCTTGACCGATCGCCAGGTCCGCGTTGTCGCCGGCCCGATAGCGCCAGCCGTCGGTGCAGTTCTCGTTGGCCAGCTTGGTCAGGTAGGCGCGTTGGGCGGCGTCGGCGACGTTCGGGTAACCGCGCTTGGCGTCGGCGCAGTATTGGGCGCGGTTGGCCTTCCATCTAGCCAGGCGGGTCGCGCGGTCGGCGTAGCCGCCTGACGCCTGCTCTCCGGCGGGCAGGTCCACCCCGGGCGCGGTCCCGACCCCGAACGCGGCGGCCATCTTCTGCAGGTATTCGTCCGCCCGGCCGCCGGCGGCGATCCGGTCCTCGTCGGCGCGGTACTCGGCCACCGCCGGCGCGTAGAAGAAGGTGTCGCACGAGAACTGCAGCGCTTGCCGCAAGGTCAACGGATGACCGAACGACTCGGAGTCGAAGTTGGTCTTGACCAACCCATCGACGTTCAGCGAGCCCGGGCAAGGGTAGGTTCCGGTCAGCGACACCTCGCCGTGCGTCGCGTCCGAGGACGCGGTGATCAGCTTGAAGGTTGAGCCAGGGGGGAACGCCCCGCCGATCGCCCGGTCCACCAGCGGGTCGTTCGCCGACGGCGCGGTCAGCTTGGCGTAGTCGGCGGCCGAGATGCCGCCCACGAACAGCTGCGGGTCATATGTCGGGTAGCTCGCGGCGGCGACGATCCGCCCAGTGTTCGGGTCCATCACCACGACCGCGCCGGAGGTGGCCGGGCGGCCCATCGCCCGCTGCGCCGCGATCTGGTCGGCCAAAGCCTTCTCGGCCAGCGCCTGAACCTTGGCGTCGATGCTGGTGACCAGGGTGTCACCTGGGGTCGGGGCGACGGTGGAGACGGTCCCGGTGGCGTAGCCGCGGGCGTCGCGGGCGACGATTTGTTCGCCGTCCACCCCGCGCAGCGCCTGGTCGTACTGGGCTTGCAGACCGGCCCGACCGATGGTGTCGACATCCGCCAGAGTCGGATCGGCCTTCTCGTCGTCCGCGTTGACCGCGCCGGTGTAGCCCAGCAGGTTTGCGGCCAGGGACCCGCCGGGATAGTCGAGGACCGACTGCGCCTCGACCGCGACGCCGGGATACTCCTCGCGATGCTCGGCGACCGCGAGCACCACCGCCGTGGGGGCGTCGGTGAGCACCGGGACCGGCTGGTACGGCTGGCCGGTCCAACACGGGGACGGCACATTCACCCCGCACGGAGTGATCTCCGCAGCCAGATCAGCGGGCTTGCGATCAAGCAGCGCGCCCAGTCGAGCCAGCACGGCAGCGCCGTGATCGGGCAGCTGCTGCAACGTCTCGCGGTCCACGGTGAGCACCTGACTGACGCGGCTGGTGACCAGCGGTCGACCGTGGGCGTCGACGATCTGCCCGCGCGGCGCGGGCAGCACAATCGTGCCGTCGTCCATCGCGGCAGCCCCTGACGGCGGCGCGGCAGGGTTGAGCGCCTGCACGTACACCAGCCGTCCGGTCAGCGTCACCAACAGCGCGCCGATCAACGCGGCGATCAACGCCAAGCGCCGTCGGGGAAGGTCATTCATCCCGGTCATCTCCCACCGTCGCCACACGCACCGCGCGTTCGGAGCGCGCCCGGGCCGCCCCCAACGCCGCCGAGCGCAACGCCGCGCGCGCCAGCGGAATCACAATCAAGGCGAGCACCAGATCGCCGAGCGCCGTCGGGATCAGGTACCGCGCCGCCGCTGCGACGCTTGCCCCAGACGAGCCAAGCGCGGCCAACAGCAGGGTCGCCAGCGCGGCGGCGACCGCGCACAGCGACGCCGCCAACAGCGCCTGCGCGCCCAGCCGCCGCCGGTGGTCGGCGAGCTTTCCCGCCACCAAGCCGAGCCCGAGCCAGACCAGGGCCAGCACCCCGACGGGATGCCGCGAGCCGAGGTCGGCGATCAGCCCCGTGGCGAAGCCGAGGGCCAGCCCGGTGCCCGCACCGGACTGCGCGCCGCGCGACGATCCAGCCGATCCGCCACCCGTGCCCAACAGCCCCGTTCCCAACCGCCCGGCGCCCAACGCTCCGGCGCGCAAACCCCCCGCTCCCCAAGCGCCCGAGTGCAGCGCGACGACCGCGACAAGCACCGCCGGCAAGCTCACCGGCGCCGGCACCGCCGCCGGCGCGACGACGGTGGCCTGCAGCAACAGCGCGGTGGCCAGCGCGGCCAGCGCCGCGACCGCGCGCAGCGGAGTCATCGCCCACCGCCCCCGGGGTTCGAGGACATGCCACCGCTACCCGGGCTTATGGGCGCCGACGCACCACTGGGTGGTGACGCGCCACTGGTTCCGGACGCGCCACTGGTTCCCGACGCGCCCCTCGTGGGCGCCGGGGCGGTCGGCGTCGCGCCCGCGGTCGCCGGAGCGGGTGGCAGCGCGGCGCGCGGCACGGTCGGCCCAACCAGCACCACGCCAACCAGGTCGAGCGCGGTCACCGACAACGTCGGACGCACGGTGGCCACCGGGACCCCATCCGCGCCCACCCGCACCGCAGTGACGGTGCCGATCGCGAACCCGGCCACATAGGTCGACGCGCCGGCCGGTCCGGTGCGCAGCTCGTCGCCGACGCGCAGCTCGGTGGTCGGGTCGAGCGGGGTGGCGGTGAAACCATCCGGGCCGCGGCCGGTGGCTAGCGCCAGCTGACCGGTGCGCTGGTCACGCGCGCCGACGCTGGACCCCGGGTCGGCCGCGAGCAGCACCACACAGCTCGCGGCGTGCGCCGACAGCACCCGCCCCACCAGGGCATTGCCATCGGTCACCGTCTGGCCGACCACGACGCCGCTGCCGCTGCCCACATCGAGCGTCACCGTCCAATCGAAGCCCTGCCCCGGCCCGAAGGCGATCACCCGGGCAGGCAGCACGGGCTGACCGATCTGATCGGCCGCCAGCTGCAACCGGGCGAGGGTGGCCGCGCTGCGCTTGTCTTGGGCGTCACGGGCCAGCTGGGCGGACAGCGCCGCGTTCTCTTGGCGCAGGCGGGTCGCCTGATCCTGGTTGGACCAGGCGTGCGGCACAGCGGCCACGAACCTTCGCACCGGTCCCAGCGCCGAATCGGTGCCGCGGTACAGCGCGCCCAACACGCCTTGCACCCCACCGTGCGCGCCGGCGAGCGAGCCGCCGGTAGTGTCAAAGACGACGAAACACACTGCGAGCGCGGCGAGCAGCAGCGCCGCGACTCGTTGGCGGTGGCTGAGCCGACGCATCCGATGCCTACCGGTCTACCGCCGATGGCCGTCTACGACGACCTCGCGCAGCTGATCGAAATGCTCCAGCACGGTGCCGGCGCCTAGCACCACCGACTCCAACGGCCGTTCGGCGACGGACACCGCGATGCCGGTCTCATGAGATAGGCGGGCGTCGAGCCCACGTAGCAGCGCCCCCCCGCCGGTCAGCACCATGCCGCGCGCCGCGAGGTCGCCGGCCAGCTCGGGCGGGCACCGGTTCAGCGTGGCCCGCACCGCGCGCACGATCCGCGACAGCGGCGCGGCCATGGCCCAGCGCAGCTCGTCACTGCTCACTGTGACGTTGCGCGGCAGGCCGCTGCCCACGTCCCGGCCGCGGATCTCGGCGCGCAATGGGCCGGCCAGCGGGAACGCGGAGCCGACCGCGATCTTGCACTCCTCGGCGGTTCGGGCGCCTACGGTCAGGGCGAACTCGTCGCGCAGGTGGTCGATGATCGCTTCATCGAGCGCGTCGCCGGCCACCGTCAGGCTGGTGGTGGCCACCGTCCCGCCGAGGGCGATGACGGCGATATCGGTGGTTCCGGCACCGACGTCGACCACCATCGATCCAGACGCCTTGCTGACCGGCATGCCGGCCCCGATCGCCGCCGCCATTGGGTCGGCGATGATATGCACCTTGCGCGCGCCGGCGGCGTAGGCGGCCTCGCTGACCGCGCGCTGCTCGACGTTGGTGATCTGCGACGGCACCGCGACCACCAGTCGCGGGCCGGTGAACAGCGTCGCGCGGCGCAACACTTTGCGGATGAAGTAGCGCAGCATCTCGGCGGTGGCGTCGTAATCGGCGATCACCCCGTCGCGCAGCGGGCGGATCGCCTTGATGTTGGTGGGGGTGCGCCCGATCATCGCCTTGGCGTCGGCGCCGACGGCGACCACGCTCTGACGCGCGGTGTCAATGGCAACCACCGACGGCTCGTTGAACTCGATACCCCGGCCGCGCTGATAGACCAGTGTGTTCGCCGTGCCCAGATCGACGGCGAGGTCACCGCCCAGCGTCACCGTGCCCGAGCGCCGCAACCGCGCGAGCGGGGTCAAAGCCACGGTCCGTCCCTGGTTGCCTGGTGCGTCGACAGTCCGGTTTGCCGACAGTTAGCTCGATGGTATGTTCACCGACCGGCCCAGCATGGCTGCGACGCGCGGACGCTGCGGCGCGACGGGACCCGTCACGCCGCCTAACTCCAGGTCACCTCCATGGTGTAGCCGCCACGCGGGTCGTAGCCGGCTCCGACGTGCACAGTCCGGACCCCGTATCCGTCCAGCAGTGCGTACCGATGGCCGAAGCAGCCATCCGTGCGGCTGGCGGTGCAAGCCAGGTTGATGCTCCCCGGGCCGTCGCGATACAGCCAGGCGAGCACCACATCGATCGAGGTTGGGAATCCGATGCCCCACACCGACGCCATGCCACCCGGCACGCCGACCAGATCGGGATCGCGTCCGGCCACCGCACCGGCCTGCGCGTTGTTCATCGCGGCGGTGCTCTTGACCAATGGCTTGAGGCCATATGCGACGCGGATCGCGTTGACCGCCGCGATGAGCTGATCCCGCTGAGACATGCCGCTGTACCCGGCCGGAAGCTTGACCGTGGTGGTGTAGCCCTCGATCCGCAGCTGGATGTTGATGATCTCGACCGCGCACGACAACCGGGTCAGTTTCGCGCAGTTAGCGGGCGTCTGGTAGACGCCCTGGGTCGGCGGGGAGGTCACCGGGAGCCGGCTGGCCCGCCCCACCACCACCTCGATCGTCGCCGACCGGCTCGGGCCCACGGCGTTGCGAGCGGTCACTCGGACCGCCGTCTCACCTGGCTTCGCGGTGGTGGTGCCGGTGATCGCGCCGGTCGTCGGATTGAGCCGCAACCCCGCCGGCAGGCCGCTCGCGGACAGCGTCGGTCGGGGCCAGCCCCCGATGCTCTTGAGCACCGTGACCCCGCTGGCCGCCTTGCCGGTGGTCACCGCGACGTAGGGCTTCAGCGTGAGCGAGGGCGCCTGAGCGGGTACTTTGTAAGTGGCGATGATCTTGTTCTGACCGGCGCCGATGTTCAGTGCCTTGATCTTCAGCGTGTGGCTCCCCGGGCTGAACCAGGAGCGCGGCCAAGTCCGGGTGAAGTGGCCCGGATACGCCGGCGCGCGCACCGTCTGCTTGACCTTGCCATCCACAATGTACTGGATCTTCAGCGCCCTGCCGGGCGCGTCTGGGTCATAGGCGCGGCCCTTGCAAGTGAGCGCGTTCGACGAGCGTGAGAACGACGCGGAGCCCTTGGGGTTGTGCGCGACGGTCGCCGCCGAGGCCGCCGCCGGCAGGACCAGAGCGCCGGCGACGACCACCGCTGACAAGGCGGTGACCAAGAGCCTCGCGGATGGGCGGGTCAGCGACCGGTGGTGCCGCGGGGTGGTGCCCTGGGCCGGGGGGGTCGACCGACCGATGTGCTTGACGACCGTTGACCTCATGACGAACCTTCGATCCTGAAGTTCCGGAAATCTTTGGTTGAGCTACGACACTCTCACGCTAAGTGACAACACTCCCTAGGCGAGTTCGGGGAACCACAATGCGATCTCACGGGCTGCGGAGGCCGGCGAGTCCGAGCCGTGCACCACGTTCTCCTGCGGGCCGTTGCCCCAGTCACGGGCCAGGTCGCCGCGGATGGTGCCCGGCGCCGCGGCGGTCGGGTCAGTGGCGCCGGCCAGCGAGCGGAACCCCTCCACCACGCGCACGCCCTCGGCCACCACGGCGAGCACCGGCCCCGAGGACATGAACCCCACCAGTGACTCGTAGAACCCTTTGCCCACGTGCTCGGCGTAGTGCTGGGCGAGCAAGTCCCGGTTCGGGATGAGCAGCCGGACCGCCACCATGGTGTAGCCCTTCGCCTCGACGCGGCGCAGCACCTCGCCGCACAGGCCTCGTTGCACACCGTCCGGCTTGACCAAGATCAGAGTGCGCTCACTGGTCGGTTCGGTCACTGTCATCTCCTGCCTGCTCGCGGCACTGGCTTTCCACGGGTGGACGAACCGCCCCGTCTATGCCGGCCCAGCGTGGCCAGACAGGTCAATTACTCGCAGTGCGCCCAAAAGCAGGCTATCGGCCCAGGTGTCGCCCTATTCCACCCACCCCACTACATCCATTATTCTTACTGGCTACCCAACGCCCACCAATCTGGCGCGGGCCTCCCCCACCGTGACCACCGAGCCGGTGATCAGCACTCCGGCGCCGGCGAGCGCGCCGTCGCCGTCCCCCTCCGCAGGCTCCTCCGCCAGCCGCACCGCGGTCTCGATGGCGTCCTCCAGTCGGGGTTCCACGGTGACCCGCGCGGGGCCGAAGACCTCCACCGCGAGCGCGGCCAGAGCGTCCGCCGCCACCGCCCGAGCCGACGAGCTCTGCGTGACGACCACCTCGTCCAGCACCGTCTCGAGCAGCCCCAGCACGCCGCGCGCGTCCTTGTCGGCGAGCATCCCGACCACCCCGATCAGGCGGCGGAAGTCAAACGACTCGGCCAGCGCGGCGACCGTGGCGGCCATCCCGTGCGGGTTGTGCGCGGCGTCGAGCAGGATCGTCGGCGCGGCCCGCACCGCCTCCAGCCGGCCCGGTGAGCGGACTGCGGCGAACGCCTCGCGCACCACCTCCAGCTCCAGCCGGCCGGAGGCGGGGCCCGCGCCGAGCAGCGACTCGACGGCGGCCAGCGCGACCGCCGCGTTCTGCGCCTGGTGGGCGCCGTGCAACGGCAGGAAGATCTCCTCGTAGCTCCCGCCCAGCCCGGTCAGAGTGATGACCTGCCCGCCGACCGCGATCCGTCGGTCGGCCACCCCGAACTCCATCCCCTCGCGCGCCACGGTGGCCCCAACCGCGCCGGCGCGGCGCAGCAGCTCGGCGGCGGCCCCGGGGGGCTGCGCGGCGAGCACCGCCGACGCCCCGGCCTTGATGATCCCGGCTTTCTCGCGGGCGATCTGCTCCACCGTGTCGCCGAGGATCTGGGTGTGGTCCAGCCCGATCGGGGTGATCACCGCGACGTCGCCGTCGATGACATTGGTGGCGTCCCACTCGCCGCCCAGGCCGACCTCCACCACCGCGACGTCCACCGGCGCGTCCGCGAAGATCGCGTAGGCCAGGGCGGTGAGCACCTCGAAGAAACTCAACTTGATGTCGAATTGGCTGTCCACCAGGTCCAGGTACGGGGCCAGCTCGGCGTACCCCTCGACGAACGTTCGCGCCGGCACCGGCTCGCCGTCGAGCACGATCCGCTCGGTGATGCTCGACAGGTGCGGGCTGGTGTACCGGCCGGTGCGCAGGCCGAACGCGCGGATCAGCTCGTCGATCATCCGCGCGGTGCTGGTCTTGCCGTTGGTGCCGGTTATGTGCACCGACCGGTAGGCCCGCTGCGGGTCGCCGAGCAGCCCGACCAGCGCCGCGATGCGCTCGCGGGTGGGGCTCATCCGCCCCTCGCCCCAACGGCTGGTGACCTCGGCCTCGACCTGGCGCAGCCGGGCTTCGTACCGGTCCTTCTCGCGCGCCGTCCGACCCGCCATGGAAGCGTCAGTCAAACCGGGGGGATTCGGTGCGGCCCCGTTTGAGCTCGAAGAAGTACGGGTAGCCCGCCAGCGCCCGAGCGCCGTCCCAGACCCGCAGCGCCTCCGCGCCGCGCGGGATACGGGTGAGCACCGGGCCGAAGAAGGCGACCCCGTCCACGTGGATGGTCGGGGTGCCGACGTCGAAGCCGACCGGGTCCATGCCGGCGTGGTGCGACTCGCGCAACGCCTGGTCGTGCTCGGCGGAATCCGCCGCGTCGGCGAGCGCGGGGTCCAGGCCCGCCGCGCCCAGCGCCTCAATGATGGTGGCCCGATCCAGGTCCCGCCCCTGGTCGTGGCGGCGGACGCCCAGCTGCGTGTACAGCTCGCGCAGCACATCGTTGCCGTACTTCCGCTCGGCGGCCACGCACACCCGGACCGGCCCCCACCACTCAGGGATGCGCGCCGCGTAGTCCGGGTCGAGGTCGTCGCGGTCCTCGTTGAGCACCGCCAGCGACATGACATGGAAGGACAGATCGATCTCGCGCTGACGCTCCACCTCAAGGATCCACCGCGAGCTGACCCAGGCGAACGGGCAGGCCGGGTCGAACCAGAACCCAACCACAGGAGTTTGCGACATACCCCCAACGGTAGTCGCGCCGGCCCGCGATGACGCCCGTGGCACGCGTCGGCCCGCCCTGGCCGCAGCCGCCAGGCGGCCGTGACAGACTCGGCACAGTCCCGTCCAGCCATGGAGGTGCGAGTCCGTGACCGCCCCAACCACCGTCCCCAACCTGACCCGCGACGACGCCCGGGTGCGCGCGCAACTGTTGCGTGTGCAGTCCTACGACGTCGCGCTCGACCTGACCGACGGCGCCGGCGGTCCGTCGGAACGGATCTTCACCGCCACCACGACGATCCGTTTCGCCGCCGCCACCGCCGGCGCGTCGACGTTCCTGGACATCGTCGCCGCTCGGGTGCGCGCCGCGACGCTCAACGGCCGGCCGGTGGACGTGGCCGACTACGAGCCCGACTCCGGCATCGTGCTGCCCGATCTCGCCCGCGACAACACCGTGGTCGTCGAGGCCGACATGGCCTACACCAACACCGGCGAGGGCCTGCACCGGTTCGTGGACCCGATCGACTCCGAGGTGTACCTGTACACGCAGTTCGAGACCGCCGACGCCAAGCGGCTGTACGCCTGCTTCGACCAGCCGGACCTGAAGGCGACGTTCACCTTCCACGTCACCGCGCCGGCGCACTGGGAGGTGGTCTCCAACGGCCGCGTCGAGCGCGTCGAGGAACACGGCGACGGGACCAGCGGCGGAACCAAAACGGTGCATTTCGCCACCACCGCGCGGATCAGCCCGTACATCACCGCGTTGATCGCCGGGCCATACCACGCGCATCGCGGCAGCCACGACGGCATCGAACTGGGCGTCTACTGCCGCAAGACCCTCGCCGAGCACTTGGACGGCGAGGAGATCCTGGCCGTCACCGCCGCCGGGTTGGACTGGTACCACGCCAACTTCGGAGTGCGCTACCCGTTCGGCAAGTACGACCAGCTGTTCGTGCCGGAGTTCAACGCCGGAGCGATGGAGAACGCCGGCGCGGTCACCTTCCGCGAGGACTACGTGTTCCGCTCCAAGGTCACCGACGCGCGTTACGAGCGGCGCGCCGAGACGCTGCTGCACGAGATGGCGCACATGTGGTTCGGCGATCTGGTCACCATGCGCTGGTGGGATGACCTGTGGCTGAACGAGTCGTTCGCGACCTACGCCGCGCTGCTGTCGCAGACCGCCGCGACCCGCTGGGCCAACGCCTGGACCACGTTCGCCAACACCCAGAAGACGTGGGCCTACCGGCAGGACCAGCTGCCCACCACGCACCCGATCTCCACCGACGCGCCGGACGTGCAGACCGCCGAGGTGAACTTCGACGGCATCACCTACGCCAAGGGCGCGAGCGTGCTTCGCCAGCTCGCCGCCTATGTCGGCCAGGAGGAGTTCCTGTCCGGGGTGCGCGACTACTTCGCCGAGCACGCCTACGGCAACACCACCCTCGCCGACCTGTTGGCGGCGCTGGAGCGCTCCTCCGGCCGCGAGCTCGGGTCGTGGTCCAAGCTGTGGCTGGAAACGGCGGGCATCAGCACCATCCGCGCCGAGTTCACCGTGGATGGGGACGGCCGGTTCGCCAGCTTCGAGCTGGCCCAGTCCGCGCCCGACGAAGCCGCAGCGTCGAACGTGTTGCGCCCGCACCGGCTGGCGCTCGGGCTCTACCACGACGACGGTGCCACGCTGGCGCGCACCGCCCGGATCGAGCTGGACATCGCCGGGGCGCGCACCCCGGTGCCCGAGCTGATCGGGGTGGCGCAACCCGACCTGCTGCTGATCAACGACGATGACCTGACCTACTGCAAGGCGCGCCTGGACGCGCGCAGCCTGGCCACGCTGCGCGACGGCGGCATCGCCCGGCTCGCCGACTCGCTGCCGCGCGCGCTGTGCTGGTCGGCCGCCTGGGACATGACCCGCGACGGCGAGCTGGCCGCGCGCGACTACCTGGCGCTGGTGCTGTCCGGCATCGACGCGGAGACCGACATCGGCGTCATGCAGTCGCTGACTGGGCAGGCGCTGCGCGCGCTGGCCAGCTACGCCGACCCGGCCTGGGCGCCGCAGGGCTACCAGGGGCTGGCGGACAAGGCGCTGGCCGCGCTGCGCGCGGCGGTTCCCGGCTCGGACCACCAGCTGGCCTGGGCGCACGCGCTGTGCGGGGCCGCCGCCAGCACCGAGCACCTCGCCGCGTTGCGCGGCATCTACGACGGGTCGCGCGTGGTCGACGGGCTGGCGGTGGACGCCGAGCTGCGCTGGGCGCTGCTGCAGGCGCTGGTGGCGCGCGGCGCGGCGGACGAGGCCACGATCGCCGCCGAGGCTGACCGGGACCCGTCGGCCGCCGGCGCCCGGCACGCCGCGACCGCGCGGGCGCTGGTGCCCACCGCCGCCGCCAAGGCCGAGGCGTGGCGGTTGGCCACCGAGGAGGACGCCCTGCCGAACGCGATGTGCGAGGCGGTGATCGCCGGCTTCGCCCACCCGAGCCAGGGCGCGCTGCTGGCCCCCTACGTGGCCAAGTACTTCACCTCGATTCAGGACGTGTGGCGGCGGCGCACCAGCGAGCTGGCGCAGCGCGTGGTGATGGGCCTGTTCCCGGGGTGGTCGTCCACCATCGCGCCAGCCACCTTGTCCGCCACCGACGAGTTCCTCGCCCGACCGGACCTGCCGGACCCGATGCGCCGGCTGGTCGTGGAGGGGCGCGCCGACCTCGTCCGGGCGTTGGCGGCCCGCGCCGTCGACGCGGCCGCCGGCTGAACGCGGCGGCCGGCTGGGCACTGTCGTGATCTCGGAATTCGCGCAAGATAGTTGCGCGTTTCCAGAGATCACGACACGGTGGCCGGGCCGGCCATGGCAGGCTCACAAGCTGTGACGACAGCTGCGACGACCCGGCACGATCTCTTATTCGCGACGGCGCGAGTCGCGGCCAACGCTCCGGCGCGGGCCGCGAGCTTCCTCGACCGGCACAGCCAGTGGCTGATCGATCGCCCACTCCGTGTTGTGATCACCATTTTGGTGGCGTTGATCCTGCGGTTCTGGTTGCACCGGGTGATCGACCGGTTCACCTTGCCTGGACGGGGCGGCCGGCGGCGGTTCCTGGGCAAGCTTCGCGACCAGCTGTCCGACCGGCTGCCCGGCGAGGCGCTGCTGGAATCCGCCGGCCTGCCCGCGCAGCGACGCGCGCAGCGCATGGCCGCGCTCGGCTCGGTGCTGAAAAGCACGACGTCGTTCGCGTTGTTCGTGCTCGCGGCGCTGCTCGTGCTCGGCTCGCTCGATGTCAACCTCGCGCCGTTCATCGCCGGCACGTCGATCGTCGGGGTCGCTATCGCCTTCGGCGCGCAGAACCTAGTGAAGGACTTTCTCGCCGGGATGTTCCTGCTCTTCGAGGATCAGTACGGCGTCGGCGATGTGGTGGACCTGCAGCAGGCGTCCGGCACGGTGGAGGCGGTGGGTTGGCGAACCACCCGGTTGCGCGACGAGAACGGCGCGATTTGGCACGTGCGCAACGGCGAGGTGGTCCGCGTCGGCAACCTGAGCCAGGGCCACGCCCGCATGGTGGTGGACGTTCCGATCGCGCCCGACGCGGACCTCGACGCCGCCTCGGCGCGGATCCTGGCCGCCGCGCGCAAACTGCGCGCCGACCCGGCCTGGGCCGGTGCGTTCCTGGGCGAGCCGGAACTGGTCGGCGTGGAGCAACTCACCCCAACCGCGACCATGCTGCGCGTGGTGGCCCGGGTGCGCCCGCTGCGGCAGGCCCCGGCCGCCCGAGAGCTGCGCCGCCGCATCCTGGAATCCCAAGAGCTGCCGCAGCCCCCGCCGCGACCGCCCCGTGGCTAGTCGCGGGTCAGTTTGCGGTAGGTGACCGCGTGCGGTCGCGCCGCCTCCGCACCGAGCCGCTCGACCTTGTTCTTCTCGTAGGACTCGAAGTTCCCCTCGAACCAGAACCAGCGCGCGGGGTCGGTCGCGGTGCCCTCCCAGGCCAGGATGTGGGTGGCGATCCGGTCGAGGAACCAGCGGTCGTGGCTGGTGATCACCGCGCAGCCGGGGAACTCCAGCAGCGCGTTCTCCAGCGAGCCGAGGGTCTCCACGTCCAGGTCGTTGGTGGGCTCGTCCAGCAACAGCAGGTTCCCGCCTTGTTTGAGGGTCAGCGCCAGGTTCAGCCGATTGCGCTCGCCGCCGGAGAGGATGCCGGCCCGTTTCTGCTGGTCGGGGCCTTTGAACCCGAACGCGGACACGTAGGCCCGCGACGGCATCTCGACGTGGCCCACCTGGATGTGGTCGAGTCCGTCGGAGACCACCTCCCACACCGTCTTGGTCGCCTCGATGCCGGCCCGCGATTGGTCCACATAGCTGATCTGGACCGTCTCCCCGATCTTGATCTCTCCCGCGTCGGGCCGCTGTTCGCCGATGATCATCTTGAAGAGCGTGGTCTTGCCGACGCCGTTCGGCCCGATCACGCCGACGATGCCGCCGCGCGGCAGGGTGAACGACATGTCTTTGATAAGCGGTTCGCCGTCGAAGCCCTTCGCCAAGCCGGATACGTCGACCACGACGGTGCCCAGGCGCGGCCCCGGCGGGATCTGGATCTCCTCGAAGTCGAGCTTGCGGGTCTTGTCCGCCTCGGCGGCCATCTCCTCGTAGCGCTGCAGCCGGGCCTTGCTCTTAGTCTGCCGGCCGCGCGCGTTCTGGCGCACCCACTCCAGCTCGTCGCGCAAGCGCTTCTGCAGCTTGGCGTCCTTGCGGCCCTGGACCTCCAGCCGCTCGGCCTTCTTCTCCAGATACGTCGAATAGTTGCCCTCGTACGGATACGCCCGGCCCCGGTCCAGCTCCAGGATCCACTGCGCCACATTGTCCAGGAAGTACCGGTCGTGGGTGACCGCGAGCACGGTGCCCGGGTACTTGGCCAGGTGCTGCTCCAGCCACTGCACGCTCTCCGCGTCCAAATGGTTGGTGGGCTCGTCGAGCAGCAGCAAGTCGGGCTGTTCGAGCAGCAGTTTGCACAGCGCGACCCGCCGCCGCTCGCCGCCGGACAGGTAGGTGACCGGTTCGTCGCCCGGCGGGCAGCGCAGCGCGTCCATGGCTTGCTCGATGCGGCTGTCGAGGTCCCAGCCGTCGCCGTGCTCGATCTTCTCCAACAGTTCGCCCTGCTCGGCCAGCAAGGTGTCGAAGTCGGCGTCCGGTTCGCCCATGGCCGCAGACACCTCTTCGAACCGGGCCAACCAGCCGCGCAGCTCGGTGACCCCGTCCTCGACGTTCTCGCGCACCGTCTTGGACTCGTCCAACGGCGGCTCCTGCTGCAGCAGGCCAACGGTCTGGCCCGGGGCGAGCATCGCGTCGCCGTTGGACGGCTGGTCCAGCCCGGCCATCACCTTGAGCACCGTCGACTTGCCGGCGCCGTTCGGGCCGACCACACCGATCTTCGCTCCCGGCAGGAACGCCAAGGTCACATCGTCAAGCAGCACCTTGTCGCCAACCGCCTTGCGCACCTTGCGCATGGTGTAGATGTACTGAGCCACGTCTCGTCCCTCGCTCGCGTCGAAACTTGGACCAGTGTCTCAGCCCCCGCTCGCTGGACCGCCCAAGCCTCCCGGCAGGAGACGGGTGAAGACGGGGGCCGCCAGCGCGGCGCCCGCCGAGCACGCGGGACTCGCCCCGGCAGTGGCCGGGCACCTGATGGCTCCGGCGTCCGGCCACTGCCGACCAGCTGTCTCGGGCGACGCCCCATCCGCGCCCGCGACAGCCGTCCCCGCCCGCCGTGTCAGCTGACCGTGGCGAGCTCGCGTTCGAGGAGCTCCTCTCGTTCGCACAACTCGTCGACGGTGGCCGGCGCCGTCTCGATCCGCAAATCGGTCAGGTCGGCGGGCACACCGGTCTCGTCAACCTCGACGGTAGTCACTACGGCCGGCCGAGTCACCTTGGTGAACTGTGCGCTGCCACGCGACAGGTCGTGGCCAACGGCGATGGCGTCCAGCTCATAGCTCGCGCGACTGGTCTCGTCCTTGGCAACATAGTTGCGGCTGTAGAACCGACCCGTCACGATCACCGGATGGCCCTTGCGCAGCGACGTCGCGACGTTGCGCGCCATCCCCCGCCAGCAGGTGACCGTGGCGTAGAGCTTCTCGTTGTCGATCCACTGCCCGGTGTCGCGATCCAGCCGCCGCGACGTTGAGGCGACGCGGAAGCTGGCCACCGGCACGCCGGCGGTGGTCTCGCGCAACCGTGGGTCTTCCACCAGGTTGCCGACGATGGTGAGGTAGGTGTCGTTCATGTTCGCTCTCCTGCTGTTGAGGTCCGTGGTTTGCTGCTGGTTTCACTCAAGCCGAGCCGGCATGGCCCGCGCGACCGTCAACGGCGATCTGTGGACAACATGGCCCGCTGTGGATGGGATGGGCGGAAACCGTCGGTGGCCGGTGGTATGGGGCCAACCGGGGGCCTGCCCAGTCAGCCGTAAACTGCGCGATGGGAATGTGCGCCAGTTCCGCTCGCCACCTGCTCGGGCCGTCCCGCGCGCCTCGGGTGGCCTCGCTGGAACGTCCCGCTCCAGCCCCCGTAGCTCAGTGGATAGAGCTGCCGCCTTCTAAGCGGTAGGTCGCAGGTTCGATCCCTGCCGGGGGCACCCAGTCGGTCTTGTGGGAACCCGCGACATGGTTAGTGTCGCCGGGTTCCGCCGTTGTCTCACCGGGGTTAGTCGTCTCACCGGGGTTGGCGGCTGCGGTGATGGTGGCGAAAGGCTCTGCGAGGGTGGGTTGGGCTTGTTCGTCTTCGGTGATGGTGATCCGGGTGTAGAAGGCCTGGTTAGCGAGACGTCGGGTGGCGTCACCTGACGCGGCATACATCTGGTCGGCGCCGGTTTGTAGCCGCAGGCTGGAGTCTAGGAATTGCCGGGCTCCGGTGTAGTGCTGGTCGTGCTCGGCGAGGCGGTGGTCTATGTCCGCCAGCCCGGCCCGGATGCGATCTTGATGACGTTTCAGGGTGGGTAGGTCGATGGCGTCCGCGAAGTGCGCGGCCAGCAGCTTGTCCGTTTCCTTCTGCATCCGTGCCCGGTTCTTGGTCAGGGCGGCGAGGTCTCGGCCGTGTCCGGCGGCGCGTTTGTCGAACGCGGCCTGCATCTGCCCGGCCAACGTCCGGTTAGTACTCTCGCTGATCGTCAACGACTTGTAGGAGCCAGCGACTAGTCGCTCGACTAGCTGGACCGGGATGGCCCGTCTGGTGCAGGGAGTAGTTTTCTTCGACCGTCCAGCACAGATGTAGTAGGCGTAGGTCACTCGGCGTGGTGTGCGCCGGGTCTACCGGCTGCCGTCCGTGACCACCAGCACCGAGCGCGATCCAGACCCTCGTCACAACAACGCCGTTTCGTATCGCTGCCGTCGTAACGCGGCACAGGCGAGCGAGGTTTAGCTCGTGGGGATCGCTCAATACCTGGGATCGGCGAATCGATCAAGATACTCGCGCGGGGTCACGATGAGCGGCTGCTCAAGGGTTAGGACGAGGAAGTCCTTGTCGCCGGTGACGATTACATCGACAGCACCGGCCAGCGCCACGTCGAGGATCGGCTGATCGTCCGCATCTCGCATGACAGGCCCCGGAAGCGCCCCGACGAGCAGCTCAAAACGGGTCTTCGCCAGCCACGTCTCCAAGCAGCCGCCCGCTTGCGGAGCCTTCCGGGAAATCACCTCACGAAGCTCATCAAGAACCCACGGCGTCAAAACCAACTCGGCGTGTTCAGCCGCGTGTTCGAGCGCCTGGGCTGGAACCGACTGCGGGAACAGCAGTGCCGAGACAACCACGTTCGTATCGACAAGAACCCTCATGCGCTGCGCCGCCGGCGCTCGGCACGCAGATCAGCCACGTAGGCGTCAACATCATCCGGAGAGGAGAAACCAGCCTGCTTAGCGACACCTGTGAACGCTCGCTGTGCTTCGATAAGCGCGGCAGCCGACGGGCGAACAACGAGCGTGTCACCACGCTCGTTCTCCACGAAAATGACCTTGTCTCCAGGACCGAGACCGAGCCTGCGGCGCACATCGACTGGCAAAGTGATCTGCCCGTTGGCGGAGATCGTGGCTACGTCCATCCCAACCTCTCAACTAAAGAATTCTTTACCCACCACATCGAGAGTACCAGCAGAGGCTCGTCGTGCGGAGCACGAACTTTGCGCCAGATCGTTGAGCGGTGGACTTGGAACTGGCGGGCGAGGTCGTTGACCGACGCTCCTTCGGCGTACAGGGTTCGCACAGCGTCCCGCTGGGTGTCGCTGAGCCGGGTTCCACCCCGTCTCACCGGCTCTGCCGAGACCACGACCAGCGGGTCATCGGCCTCCCCGTCTTCGTCCGTCGACCCCTCGGAGCCCTTGTTCCACGCGGACAACAGCCGCTCGACGCGGTGTTGCGGGTTCCGACGACGTCCCACCAGGTGCGCCCTACGCACACGGTTCGAACTTCCACCGACTAGCTCAACTGCGTGAGCCAGCCGTCAGCGGCGGCTCGCACGCTCGCCAGGAGTCGGATCGCAGCCGAAACGGATTTGCTCATGGGGCGTAGGTGTTTCGAGAAAGACCCCATCATCTTCAGTTGAGCGGACAGGTCCTCGGTGCCGGGCAGTTCGAGCGATTGCCGCAGGCCGGTCAGCGTGTCAACAAGCTCATGGCGTAAGGGCTCGTCGTCAGATCGGCTCATCACGGCGACCATCTTGGTCACCGCAGAGTCGATCTGCTCCCAAGCGGCTCCAAGCCGGCTCGTGGCGTAATCCAGATCTGCGATTGGGCCTTGGAGGTTCCGTCCGAGGTCAATCATCGCGGCTGCGGCTGCGTTCGGTTGCTGCGGGACTGGCGGTGCTGCGGTGAAGAGTTCGCCGATGTCCTCCATGGCGTTCTTGAAGGCGTCTGCCGCGGCCTGGAATTCGGGGTTTGCCAACGCGTCGAGCAGTCCGGGTGCGTCGGGGTCGAAGTCCTCGACAGTCTCGGCCGTGGTGCGCGGCATGAACGCGGCGGATGCGCGGTGGGTGATGGTCTTGCGAAGTGCCTCTGCGGCCTCGTGGACGGCGTCCTTCCACTGTGGGGTGCCAGGTGTCCGGCGCCACAGCTCCTCGATCACCAGTTGCTGGGTCTCATCGATCGCCCGCAGTACGGGATCGGCGGCAGGAACGACGTCAGTGTCCTTCACATCCACCCACACGATGGGGAGGAAGAGCTTGGGGTCGCCGCTTCGCTTCGCGGCGGCTAGGAAATCAAGCACCTCCTCCTTGCAGGGTTCGCTCTTAAGGAAGTTCGGGGTGACTGCCGCCATGAGGAATGTGGTTGTCTCGGCGAAGGCCTCCAACCGCCGCGCCCAGTTCTCACCCCAAGTCAGATCGTTGCGATCCCAGATCAGCCGGAGCGGATTCCCGGTGAGAAAGTCGTAGTGGTCAACGGTCTCTTTCGCGAACCTGACGATATTGCCGTCGAGACGGTCATCGTCGTTATGAACGTAGCTAAGGAACACGGTGGCGTCTGTGTCGGCAGTCTCGGACTTCTCGTCAGGCGCCGGAACGGCGCTCATCGGAGTCTTCCTTCCCTCGCGTATGGCAGGTGGGCGGGGCGGAGCGAATGCTGATGCGTCGTGCAGGACGCTGACTGGCAGCGCCCAGACATCCTCTTCCAGGAGCCGGAGTTCGGCACCGGTGTATACGACGAAGCCTCGATACAGTCCAAGCTTCTTCTGCAGAGCATGTAGCCCGTCAAGATCACGCGGGTGTACCGTGCCGGCTGCTTTGACCTCGATGCCGATCCGCCTGCCCCGGTCGTCTTCGAATACGAGGTCAACCTCTCGTTGTGACTTGGCGTCTCGCCAATAGAACGCGGTGGTGAATGTTTGGGCCCACGACGCGCCCGCGATCAGCTGGTTCACCACGTGGCTTTCAAGGACGGCGCCAAACGCCTCGCGGTCATCAGGCAGAGCAATGCCGGCCCGACGGAATGATTCGACGGAAAAAGATGTGTCGCCTGGGTGGATCTTGGCGCGAGCGATGCTTTGGTGCGATGCAGCGGTCGCTCGATTTGGTAGCCAATGCAGCAGGAACAGCCGAGCGAAAACGCTGATGAGGCGATCAGCGGTCCGGGGGTTGACGCCGACTCGTCCTGCCGTGGCGGCCACGTTGAGTATTCCACCCGGGTTGCGCAATAGGCCGTCGAGCAGGGAATGCGCGGCGCCGGAGTCAGCTCTAGCGTCGGGAAGAACCTTGTCACTCAGGATCGCAGCCAGGTCTGACCGGATCGTCTCGTATCGCCAGCCGGACCTGAACCGCTGCTGGCCCCCAGGGAACCGCATGTGCGGAAACCCGCCAACGAGCAAGTCCTGTGCTAGCGCTTGATCGTCGGCGTCATCCAGCGACCCGACCAGGGGCTGGCCATCAAACAATAGGTCGACAATCGATCCTGGCTGATCCGCCAGCTCCCATGCCGTCAGCGGCCACATCGTCATGCGGCGCACACGCCGCGCGAGGGGATCAGCCCCACCGAGCCCGGTCCTACCGATGGACGCCGAGCCGGTGAGCACAAAGGAGACGTCGCCAGGCAAGGAGTCGACGTATTCCTTGAGAACGAGAGGCAGGTCGCCGACGAGTTGAGCCTCGTCGATGATCGCAGGCAGCGGGAGCGTCCGTATCCATCCAGCAGCGTCGGCCCTGGCGAAAGCAAGAGTGTTGGGGTCAGCCAGGGTGGCGTAGCTGAACCCCTGCCGCTCGATCTGCTCTCGCATGAGCGTTGTCTTCCCGACGGCACGCGGCCCTTCCAGAACCACCACGGGCGTGGCGAACCCACCGAGCAAGGCATCCCCAATAGGGCGACGCACACGGTTGACGCGTACTGACGGCGCGGTCACAGCAGCAAGGATACCAGGATTCTAACGCATCTGATACAAGAATTTCCCTGCATTCGATGCGCTGGTCGTCGGCAGACTGCGACGTCCGCCACGCGGGCGCAGCACGACCTCAACGCCCTTCAAGGCGTGACCCACCACTTCGTAGTGCACGCCGAACCTGTCCGCGAGGTTCGGCGCCGTCCAACCAGCCTCATACAAGGCCTCCAGTTCATCGACCTGGGCAGGGGTCAGAAATATTGGAGCCTTCCCAACCGCATGAACCACCCGGCCCCAAATATCCGTTATGAGCAGCTCGAAACGCGTCTTCGTCAGCCAGGTCTGCAGATAGCCGACCGCTTGTGGAGCCTTCCGGGAAATCACCTCACGAGCTCGTCCAGAACCCACGGCGTCAGTGCCAGCTCGGCATGTTCAGCCACGTGTTCGAGTGCCTGGGCTGGCACCAACTGCGGAAACAGCAGCGCCGAAACAACAACGTCCGTGTCGACCAGGACCCTCATGCGCTGCGCCGCCGTCGCTCGGCACGCACGCCAGCTGCGTAGGCGTCAACATCCTCCGGAGAGGAGAACCCAGCCTGCTTGGCCACGCGGGCGAAAGCTCGCTGCGCTTCGATAAGCGCCGCAGCCGACGGGCGAACAACGAGCGTGTCACCACGCTCGTACTCCACGAAAATGACCTTGTCTCCAGGCCCGAGGCCAAGCCTGCGGCGCACATCGACCGGCAGCGCGATCTGCCCGTTGGCGGAGATCGTGGCCACGTCCATCTCAACCTCCCAGCTAAGGAATTCTTTGCCCTCGAGGTCGAGCGCACCAGCGAAGGTCCATCGCGCGGAGGCGAACCTTGCGCCAGATCGTGTAGCGGCGAACTCGGAACCGCCGGGCGAGCTCATTGGCGGGCAGTCCTTCGGCGCGCAGGTTTCTGACAGCATCCCGCCGGGTCGCCGGCAACGTCCCACCAGTGCGCTGCGAGAAACTCTGTTGATCTTGTGGGTGTCTCCGGGCGCCTCGGCAGTGACAGATTCCCGCCGCCTAACAATGCAGTTCAGGCAATTCGTCAGTTCGCAGCAGGATGAGTTTCATGCTCGCTTTCGCATCGGTCTGATTGATCGCGATCGTCCCGCCGGCTGCTAATGCGCGCGTGCCGGGCTGGTATTGAGCGAGCTGGGTGGCGGCACCCGTTCGGGTGTCCAGCACGATCAGGTTGTTTGTGTCGTCGAAGACGAGATACGGGCCGGACAACGCCTGTGGCGACGCCGAGTCGCCCTTGTTCGGGGCCGTGTAGACCACCGTCGGGGGCGCTGACCCAAGGCTCAGGAGAATCGTGTCGCGTTGATCCGATGACGGGTCGGACGATCCTTGCCAGGCATAGTTGGACCCATCCCGCAGGAAGAACGGCGCGCCCTTGCCCGGGTTGACGGTGAACCCGGCTGGCATGCTTGGAGTGCCGTACCAATGCAACTTGGCATCACCCGGCGTTCCCGTGGTCCAAGTGACGGCCCCGCCAACTAGCTGCGGTTCGGAATAGAGTTGCCCCGTCGCCAAGGTGGCGCGACTGCCGACAGTCAGGTCGAAGCGGTAGACACTGCCCACACCGCTGGCGTCCGCCTCCCTCCAGAACAGCGAATTGTTCAACAACACCGGGTCGGATATGATGACATCCATCAGGGCTTTCCCCTGCAATTGCGGTCGGACAACGCGTGTCGCGCCGTCTGCCAAACGAACCGCCACCAGCTCTGCGGTGATCGACTGTCCAGCGGGAATGCCAAGCGCGAACACCGCCCACTGAGTGTTGACCTGTGCGGCATAAAGATTCGGAGCGACGGGGCCGCCATAACCGGGGCCGGGATCGAGGGTTGGCAGGTTGTAAAGCACTCGAACGGAACGGTTCGGGGCGATCAGAACCAGTTGGCCGCGCGGTGCGGCGGCCGTCGTTCGGAACGCAAGCGCATCGCCGTTAGGCGCGACCGCCAACGTCCCGGACGAAGCGACCAAGCCGTCGGCGGTGCTGACACCCGACGCCTGCAGAACCGGATCAGCCATGGCCGCGCGCCAGCTCGCCGGCAGCGGAACAGTGCAGCGCATAGGCTGCGGGCCGCCCGATACCGACGGGCTCGTCGTCCCGGTCGATATCGCTGTCGGCGACCTTGCGGGGTTGGTGGGTCCGGGTGCGCCAGACGCCGAGGGCGTTGTCGACGAACTTGGCCCGCTTGCCGGGCCGCCATGGCGGGGCAGCTGCGCGACCAGCGCGATACCGCCGCTGATCACCGCCACCACTGCGGCAGCCAACACCGGCTTGAGCCAGGCGCCGCGCGACACGCGCCGACGGTGGCTCGTTGTCGGCCTAACCCTGGATTTCGCGGCACCGATGAGCTGTTCGGTGAGCGCACCGTCGGCGTCGGTGGTCGCCGCGATGTCGCGGAAAACCTCGCGCAGAATCTGTTCAACATCATCTCGCTGCTTCATCGTGAACCCGCCTCAGCTGCCGCCGTCATCGTTTCGGCGGCCACTAATTGCTTCCGTAACGCGCTCGTCGCCCGGCTGAGAATGCTGCGCACCGTCACCGCTCGGCAGCCGAGTTCTTCGGCTATCTGAGTATCGGTGCAGTCGTAGAAATAGCGCAGGACGAGCGCGGCCCGCTGCCGTTCGGGCAGTCGCCCAAGCAACGCCCACACCAATTCCTTGATAGCAGCCGAATCGCCGGCATCAGCGTCGTTCCGAAGATCTGGCACGTCCCACATCGGAACTGTGCGATTATCCCGCCGACCGCTGATGAACCGGTTCACCAGCGCCCGGCGCACATAGGCGACCGGCACTTCGGTGGCGGCCACGCGCGCCCATCTCGGATAGAGGTGCGCGAGCGTGGCCTGCAGCAGATCCTCGGCGTCGGGGCGGTTGCCGGTGAGCAACACCGCGGCTTGCAGCAGCGCCGTGGCGTGGGCCCGCACGAACGCCTCGAACCTCAGCTCGTCGGTCACCAGCGCACCTCCCTCACCAACAAAGACGCGGCGGCGCTCCCAGGTGTGGCATCGAATTTCCCACGCGTCTTCGCGACGGACGATCCGGCGGGTGACGCGTCCGCCGCCGGGCTCGGTTCCACATCGGTGGACTGGCTCGATGACCAGCCGAGCAAGGCTGGCAGGATCTCGCCGCCATCATCCGAAACGCGCTCGCTGACTCCTGGGACTTCCTAACGCGCGCGCCGGGGATCGGCCAGCGCCGATCGCAGCAGCGGGGCGTAGGCGCGGACTATTTCATCAGCGGGCATCGACGCCGCCGGCTCCAAGTGGATGATGTAGCGGCTCACCAACAGCCCGAGCAGCGTGCTGGCGATCGCGCTGGCCCGGTACCGGGCGCGGATGCCACCGATGTGGTCGGCGATGGCGCGCAGGATCTCGCGCTCGACGAATTCGCGGCCCTGCTTGCCGAAGCGTGGCTCTTGCAGGATGGCGGTGAGCATGGCGACGAGCGGCGCGCCCTGCTGCGGGTCGTCCCAGACGGCGATGAGCCGGGCGAGGATTCGCTCCGCGAGCCGATCCGGGTCGCCGGACAGCTCTTCCCGCAACACTTGCGGCGGACTGACCTCGAGATCCACCGACGCGGCGAACAGGTCCCGCTTGGAACCGAAGTAGTAGCTGATCAGGGCGACGTCGACATCGGCTTGCTTGGCGATGGCGCGCAGGCTGACTGCCTGGTAACCGTCCGCGCCGAACCGCTGACGGGCCGCCTGCAGGATCTGTTCCCGGGTGTCCGGACGGCCGGCGCGCCGGCCGCGCCCGCGCCCCCGCGCGCGCTCATCCGAATAATTCATCAAGTTGAATCTAGTCGGTGGCGGCGCGAATACTCAAGCCATGCCAGAACCAACCACCACCCGGCGCCGCCCCAGCCGGACCGTGCTTATCGTCACCTGCCTGGCGCTGGCCACCGTCGTCGCGCCGATCGCCTCGATGAACGTCGCCATCCCCTCGATCGCGGCCGGCACCCACGCCACCGCGACCCAACTGTCCTGGATCGTGGACTCCTACGCGCTCGTCTTCGCCGCGCTGCTGCTGGTCGCCGGGGCGGTTGGCGACCGGTACGGACGGCGCCGAGCGCTGCTGGTCGGTCTGTCGATCTTCGCCGTCGGCTCGCTCGCGGCGACGGCCATGGCCAACCCCACCTGGCTGATCGCGATGCAGTCGGTGCTCGGCGTCGGCGCGGCGCTGGTGATGCCCGCGACGCTGTCCACCATCACCGCCACCTTCCCCGCCGATCAGCGGACCCGCGCGGTCGGCACCTGGGCCGGGGTCGTCGGGGCCAGCGCCATCCTCGGCGTGCTCGCCTCCGGACTGGTCCTGGAGGTGTGGTCGTGGCGGTCGGTGTTCGGGGTGAACGTCGCGCTCGCCGCGATCGCCCTGGTTACGACAGTGCTGGTGATCCCGGAGTCGGCGGACCGGGACGCCCCCGCGATCGACTACCTCGGCGGGTTGATCACCGTCGCCGGGCTGGGCGTGCTGGTCTATTCGATCATCGAGGCGCCGACCGCCGGCTGGGCCAGCGCGCGCACCCTGGTCGGCCTGGTGCTTGGTCTGGCCATCCTCGCCGGGTTCGTGCGGTGGGAACTGCGCCGGTCCAACCCGCTGCTCGACCCGCGCCTGTTCGCGCACCGGTCCTTCTCCGCTGGCACGCTGACCATCACCATCCAGTTCCTGGCGTTCTTCGGCTTCATTTTCCTGATCGTGCAATACCTGCAACTGGTGCGCGGGGACTCACCGCTGCTGGCCGGAGCGAGCCTGCTGCCGTTCCCGCTGCTGCTGATGCCCGGCGCGCGGATCATCGCCCCGAGAATGTCCGCCAAGGCGGGCCAGCAAGCGACCTGCACGATCGGACTGGCGCTGATCGCCGTCGCGATGGCGGTGTTCTCCTTCCTCGGCCCAGCCACCTCCTACTGGCTGATGCTGGCCGGGCTCCTCGTGCTGGGAGCTGGCATGGGGCTGGCGATGACCCCGGCTACCAGCGCCATCACCGACGCGTTGCCCGCCTCGAAACAAGGCGTCGGCTCAGCGGTCAATGACCTGGCGCGCGAATTGGGCAGCGCGCTGGGCATCGCCATCCTCGGCAGCGTGATGCAGTCGACCTACCGAGCTCGCCTGAACCCGCCCGGGCTGCCCCGGGCGATGATCGAGCAAGCTCGGGCGTCATTCGGGGCGGCGGCGCATATGGACCCGATCGCCGGGGCCGCCAAGCAGGCGTTCTGCGAAGGAGCCCAGTCCGCGCTCATCACCGCCGCCGCCATCGCCGCGGTCGGAGCGGTGATCGTCGCCGGGCTGCTGCGCCACGAACATCGACGAGCGCCGCTCGCGCGCGGCTAGGGCGTGTCTCCAAGACGTTTTCACATGATCTATGAAGACTGGAGGTGTACATCATTATCAGGTACGTGCTGGAGAACCGTGTACCTCTCAAGAGCGCGTTCCCGACGGACACGAAGGCTGGGTTCAGCAGCTAAAACGTCGCTTCGGGTTCCGTTGCTGACCACCAATTCGTAGCCGAGTTCATTGGACAGGCGGATAAGGCTCGCTGCACCCGGGCCGAAGATGTGACCGTCACCGCCGTGTTCCCCTGCGGCAACAAACACGTTTGAGTCAATCAGCACTGCGGTGCGTGGTCCGGTGGGTTGACTCATGTTTACACCGCCGCATCCCACGATCTCTGCGTGAACTCGCACAAAACAGTTGGCACAGCTATCACCCGCCTACGACAGCTGCGAGCAGTTCGGCTTGTTGGAGGACTAGTTCTATGGCTTTGTCTTCGTGGTCTGGTGGGTAGTCATACTTAGCGAGCAGGCGACGGATCTTGGAACGCATAGCCGCTCGCACGGAGTGTTTGAGGTTCCAGTCGATGGTGACGCTTTGTTGCACGGTCCAGGCCAAATCGACGGCGATTTTCTTTAGTGTGTCGTCGCCCATCTGCAGGTTCGGCTTCTCCCGCCCGGCCAGGCTGTCGAGGAATTCATCGGACAGGATCGACAACTCAGGAGTGTCGACACCAGCCAGCTTGTAGACGTCGATGACTTCATCGGTGGCGACGGCTTCATTGACCAGCTGCCCGATGCGGGTGTCGATATCAACTGCTCCGGAACCGCCGCGCCCCGAGTCCGGGTGCTGGATCTTCGGGATCGCGGCGCGGACGTCGGTGAACAGCCGTGCGTCGTCACGGATCGCGGTCGCCTCGTCGCGCGCGCCGCACAGCGCGTATGCCTTGGCCAGCGCTAGCACTTGGTCGCAGAACCGTGATGCGCGGTCGGGATCGGCCATCACAAAGTCCAACACCAGCGCCCGCTGCGCCAGCAGCTGGGACGCGGGCAGGGTCGGTGAGGAGTCGTGGGCGCAGCCGTGCAGGATGCCACGCACGATGTCGTGCTTCTCCAGCATCGCGGCGACCATCTCCTCGATGGGAACCCCGGCCTGGTCTCGGTCGGACGGCGAGTGCTCAGCAAGCGCCCGACGCAGGTTCGTGGCCACACCGAGGTAGTCGACGATAAGCCCACCATCCTTGTCGCGGAAGGCGCGGTTCACCCGGGCGGTGGCCTGCGTCAGCCCGGTGCCCTGAATGGGTTTGTCCACGCACATGGTGTGCCCCCAAGGGTAGCGTGTTCAAACGTTACCCCGAAGGCTCGCGCGCTCTATTTGCGCTGGTCAGAGCCTGGTTCGTCGTACATGTCAGGGGCTTCAGATGCGCCTCAGGAGGACGTCCGGGGCATCTGTACAGCGGGAATTGAAACCGCTCAAACGTTTCTGGCACCCGATCGTGCGGCTGCGATGATCGCCGAGTACGTAGCCGGAGCGACTCAGAAGTCGCTCGCGGTGAAGTACGGCGTGCATGAGCACACCGTGCAGTCCCATGTCCGTAGAGCGCGTGCGATCCGGCCAGCGCGTGTCACCGACGGCGTGCTTGCGGACTTTGCGGCAGGAGTTCCCGTGGCAGTGTTAGCGGATCGTTGTGGAGTCAGTCCAGATACGATCCGTCGGCATGCTCGGGCGGCTGGTGTCGATCCTGGACCGCGTCAGCTCCGACCGAACGAGATCAACGCGTTCGTTGCCTTGTACACGCAGGGCACACGAATCGCCGACATCGGGCGACAGTACGGCATTGGCCATCGGCAGGTTCGGCGGGTACTGGCCGACGCCGGTGTCGTGATCCGTCCGCGTGGTCGCCAGCCGATGTTGGCCGGCCGGCAACACGAGGTGATGGAGTTGCGCGATCAGGGTTGGTCGTACGCGCGTATCGGCGGGCGGATGGGTGTCAACGCCACGACGGTTCGGGATCATGTGATCCGGTGGGGAGCTTGACTCCCGCTCTCAATGACCTCCCGGCCTACCACGGTCTCCCTAGCCCCCCGCTAGGCACCTTCATCTCGACTCTTCATATCGGCCGACGCTGTTGCGGTTCTCTTTGCGCGGACCCGCCGCCTCACGAAGAGAGCCGTTCCCCCTCCGGGCAGCGTGAGGAAGGCTGCCACGTACCTGACCCATGATGGCGCCACCCGATTCACCATCGCGATGCCGCTACGTGCTGCGGCAGCGACCGACCTGGCTGCATCGGCGATCGGGTGCGGGTTGAGCCCAAGCCGGACCATCCAGGACACCGCGATCAATACTGACGCCGTCGCTGCAATGTTGAGCAACCACGCTCGAAGCTGCGCCAGTCTTCCGGCATCTCGATTGGCACGTATCCTCTCAAGACCCAGCAGCACGGCCAGGCTGGAGAGAGTGCTCCAGACCACCAACCATCCCAACGATCTGGGAAGGGTCTTCGCATCATGTGCTCGCTGCTCATACTCATGACGCAGGCGAGCGATAGATCGCAGAGCCTCAGTTGGGTGCGTCACCACCCCAAACGACACGTCCGCTACGGGGGACGCCACTCCGGCGGCCACGGCATCGGCGTCCCTCGCGCGCATCGCCTCTTCCAAGCACTCGGCGCCGTCGTCATCAGGGTCGATCCCCGTCACATCCTCCGGAGCATCGTCGTTCGCCGAGGCACTGCTCATGACGACCTCCTTCCAGACGCTCACCGCGACACGCGATCACCTTGACGCGCTCCGTCTGACAGATCCGGTACCGTTAAGTGGGCTCCCTACGGGGTTGTACCTACGACATACGCCTGTATACTAGAACCGTGTACGAGCCGGCGTCGAGTGCGTTCGAGCACCTCTGTCCCCTCGGGAGGCCCGGATGACTGGGTCGCGACAGTCGCTACATGGAGTCGCCGGCGAACGCTTCGGCAACCTGCTGCGTCGTCAACGACTGGCAGACGACCTCACCCAGGCCGAGCTTGGTGAGCGTTTTGGCGTCAGGCAACAGACGGTAGGGGCATGGGAGCGTGGTGAACGGCCTCAATCGCGACTAGTCGAAGCCCTGGCTCAATACGTCGGGCTCGAGGACGAGCACGCGCTGATTTCGCTGCTCGACGCGGAGGCATCCGATCCACCCGCAGCGTCGGAGTCGCCACTACGTAGCCCACCAGTACCTGATGGCGACGTGGTCAAGATGCTCGCCGAGACCTACGCCTCTGGCCTGCTCACCGGATCGCTTTCGGCGGACGACCATATGACGATGCGTGCGTTCATCGAGTACTTCCAAAGTCGTCAGTCTGAGTAGACCGCTGGTGGCCCGGCCGTGAGCATCGCGCAAC
>WQZC01000008.1 GCA_009780925.1 Actinomycetes bacterium
GCAGATCGCCCGCCGCTGGCCCACCTGGGCGCGGATCGCCGCCACCTGCTCGTCGATGATGCTGGCCTCGGTCCACGACGGGCGCAACCCGGCGATGTCGTGCAGGAAGTGGCACAGCACCTGCTGGCCGCGCTCGGTGTGCGCCACCTCGGGGTGGAACTGCACCCCCGCCAGCCGCCGGACCGGATCCTCGAACGCCGCCACCGGCGCGCCCGCAGTGCTCCCGACCACGGTGAACCCGGGCGGGGCCGCGCTGACCTCGTCGCCGTGGCTCATCCACACTCGCGCGGTCGCGGGCATCCCGGCCAGCAGCCGGCCGCCGTCCCCGGCGGTGGTTAGCTCGGTGCGCCCGAACTCGCTGCCCCCGGTGTCGGCGACAGTCCCCCCCAAAGCGACCGCCATCGCCTGGAACCCGTAGCAGATCCCGAACACCGGCACCCCCGCCGCAAACAGCCTGGGATCGGCCTGCGGCGCGCCCGGCGCGTACACCGACGCCGGCCCGCCCGACAAGATGATCGCCTTCGGCTCGCGGGCCATCATCTCGTCCACCGGGGTGGTGTGCGCGACGATCTCGGAGTAGACGTGCGCCTCGCGCACCCGGCGGGCGATCAGCTGCGCGTATTGCGCCCCGTAGTCAACGACCAGAACGAGATCTCGCGGCACCCCCGGAGTCTATGCGTCGCGGCGGCCCGCCACGCGGGTCAGCCACCGCCCGGATCAGCCGGCCGCCGGCCACGGGTATCGGAAACCGGTCAGGTCCTCACTGACCTCCCACAGGTGGCGGGCCAGCGCCTCGTCGCGCGCCAACGCCGACATGCGGGCCGGGCCGATCGGACCGCGGCTCTCGCCCATCCGCTGCGGCCCAGTGAACGAGCCCGGCGCGGCCTCCGTCGCCGCGTAGAGCACCGGGCGCGCGCCGGCCGTCGCGGACTGGCTCGCCATCCGCACGAACGGTGGGGCGACCCAGCGGACCGGACCGAACTTGCCGATGCCCTGCGGATCGGAGAACAGGCCGGTGTAGGCCACTCCCGGATGGGCGGCGGTGGACGTCAGCGGCAGGCCGCGCGCCGAGGTGCGGTGCTGCAGGCCGATCGCGAACAGCAGGTTGGCCAGCTTCGAGTTGCCGTAGGCGTGCCGCGGCCGATACCTGCCGCTGGCGTTCGCCGCCAGCACGTCCGCCCCGCCGTAGTGGTGCGCGATCGACGAGACGGTGACCACCCGGGGGGCGGGCGAGCGCAGCAGGGCGGGCAGCAGCATCCCGGTCAGCACGAAATGGCCCAGATGGTTGGTGCCGAACTGCAGCTCGAACCCCTCGCGGGTGAACGCCCGGCGCGGCGGCGCCATCACCCCGGCGTTGTTGATCAGCAGATCCAACACCGGCTCGCCGACGGTCCCGGCGCCCGCCGACGGCGCGCTGACGAACCCGGCCGCGAACTGGCGAACCGAGTCCAGACTGGCCAGATCCAGCTCCTCCACCCGCACGTCGGCGTCCGGGCAGTCCGCGACGATCCGGTCCGCCGCCTGCTGGCCGCGCGCCAGGTCCCGGCAGGCGAGCACCACTCGCGCCCCGCTGCGGGCGAGTTCCCGCGACACATGCCATCCGATACCCGAGTTCGCCCCGGTGACCACCGCGACCCGCCCATCAAGCGGCGCCAACTGTCGCGCGCTACCTGTCACAGCAGTGAAGCTACCGGGAACAGGCGACATTCCGCACACCGACCCACCTTTTCGTACGGTTCCAAACATGTGCTGGGATCACGCCGCGGACGCCCCGCTCAGTCGAGCCCGCAAAGAATCAGCTCCGCCTTCTGGAACTCCTTCACCGTCGAATAGCCACACTTGGCCATGACCCGGCGCAGCGCGCCGAAGAGGTTCCGCCGCCCGCTCGGGTCACTGGTCGGGCCGGCCACCACCTCGGCCAGCGACGGGCGGCCCGCGCCGTCGGCCGGCAGCACCATCGAACGCGGCAGCCGCGGGTGCCCCGCCGTGGAGTCCCAGAAACGCCCACCGCCCGGCGCCTCGGCCGCGCCCGCCAGCGCCTCGCCGAGCATCACCGCATCCGCGCCGCACGCCAGCGCCTTGGCGATCCCGCCGCCGGTGGGCGTGTCACCATACGCGATCAGGTGCACGTATCGCCCGCCGGTCTCGTCGAGATGCTCGCGGCGGGCCGCCGCCGCGTCGATGATCGCGGTGGCCATCGGCACGTCCATGCCGAGCACCGACTGGGTGGTGGAGCCAAGGTGCGACCCGTAGCCGACGATCACGCCGGCGGCGCCGGTGCGCATCAGGTGCAGCGCGGTCTGGTAGTTCGCGCACCCGCCGACGATCACCGGCACGTCGATGTCGGCGATGAACGTCTTGAGATTCAAGGCGGTCTGCTCGGCGTTCTTGGCGGCGACGTGCTCGGCGGAGATCACTTGGCCCTGGATGACCAGGACGTCCACCCCGGCGGCCAGCACGTGCGGCGCGAGTTCCACGGTGTGCTGCGGGGCCAGCCGCACCGCCACCCGCACCCCCGCCGCCCGCAGCTCGCCGATCCGGCGGCGCAACAGGTCGGGCTGGATCGGCGCGGCGTACGCGGCCTGCAGCTCGGCGACGTCGTCAACATCGCAATCGCAACCACCATCGTCACCGTCGCAGCCGCCCCCGCAGTCGCGGGTCAGCCGGGCGAGCACCGCGTCCGCGTCGGCGTGCCGGGCCCACAGTCCCTCGCCGTCCAGCACCGCCAGCCCGCCGAGCCCCTCGATCACCGTCGCGCTCACCGGCGAGACCACCGCGTCCGACGGCGCCGCCACCAGCGGCAACTCGAAGGCGTGCGCGTCGATCTGCCATTGCGTCGACACCAGGGATTGCGCCCGGGTGCGACGGGTCGGCACCACCGCGATCTGATCGAGGTGGTAGCCCCGGCGCACGCTGCGCCCCAATCCAATCTCCACGGTTTCCGGCATGCCAACATGATCTCAGCACGGGGCCGCGCCCCCGGTCACAGGGCGCGACGGGCGGCCGTCACCCGTTCGGACATCCCAGCCGCGAACCGATCCCGCAACGCCGGAGAAAGGTCAACGATCCCGGCGAGAGCCTGCGCCACCGCGGACGGCAACGCGGCCACGTAACGTTGCGCCGTGTCGCACATCCAGTCGGCACGCACCCCGATGTCAGCCGCGGCGAGGGCTAGGTGCTTTCCCCCGATGGCGCCCACGTGGTACTCGCCACCAACCCTCATGGCCAGCTTGCCCTTGTGAAACACCTCCTTCGGGGAATCCAGCAACGCGGCGGAAGTGAGGTCATAGAGCGGGGCCAGCAGAACCCGCGGCCCGAGGTGCGCGACGGCGAAGTTCTTGGCGTGCGCATCGGTTCCCGCGACGAGCCAGTTGAAGATCACTGATTGCGCGAACAGCTCCCGAGCGGCGGCACGATCGCGTGGATCGACGGCCGACCCAATAAGCGCGCCGACCGCTTTGGCCCCCGGCCCGCCTTCGGCTTCGTATTTTCGATGCCGGCTTGTCCCGAGCGCCTGACAGAGATCTTCCTGGTGAATGCGTCGCACCGTGGCCCCGTCCCGCAAACGGTCGAAACGCCGGGACACCAGCGCTACCTCGCCACCGAATCGGATCAGTTCGGTGTGGGTGACCCGCAGGCCGAGAGTTTCCGCGGCTCGCATGGTGACGTATTCGGCGAGCACGCTGTCGGCATATCGCCGAATGCCAACCTTGAAGACGTGGGTGGACGCTTGCCGCCCGGCCGGCAACGCCCAGCCGGTGGCGGTCCGCGCGAGGGCGAACTTTCCCTGCGCGCCACCGAGGGAGTATCGGCCGCCGTGATCACCGAAAATCCACGCCGAGTCATCCTGGCGAAGCACGGTCAGCGCCTCTTGGATCTGCGCGTCAGTGACCTCGACCGCCGTTCCGGTGGCGCCCAGCTCAACTCCCTCGGAGACGATCTGGACCGCGCCAGCGCAGTCCAGCCCCATGTGCCCGAGCAGGTTGAGCGGGGTGGCCCGTCGCTCCCCGAAACGCGCTGCCCACCGCTCGCGGAGCGAATCGTTGTCCGGGAGCAGGTTGTCGATCCACGGTTCGACCACATCCGGCGGATGACGGGTCCGGGTCTTCGGCATGGAAACCGACAACGCGGGAGCGTCTGCGGCGTCCTGATAGCTGGCGTCGTAGGCGAAGACGACCGAACCATCGCCACCCGACAACTGCCCAGCGCGCCTGCCGCCGATCCACACGTCAAGTGCTGTCATCCGTTTGGCGCAATCGGTCCGCGAAGCGCGGCGAGCGCCGCATCGTCTGCTGGCTCCGGGCGGACATCGACGAGTTGCCCGACCGCCCGCAGCGCGTCGAGCATGAGCCCGACCCGGGCGGTCGGCGCCCCCTTCTCCGCGCTGACCACCCACTGCCGGCTCACGCCGAGCAGATCGGACACCGCCTGCTGGGACAAGCCCCGCTCCAGCCGGGCCGCCCGGAGCAGCCGTCCGAGATCGGCCGCCGTTCCCGCGATCATGGATGTCATCTCCCGCTTACATATCGATCATTGTAAATGATCGTTGACATGCTACCAATTGTCATCTATACACGACAATCAAGCGCGGTTGTCGCTCTTGGGCGGGCCATCCGATGACGCCGATCGAGAACGGCACGGTCGCCGTGGTGTCGCCGTCATCAAGGTGGTTCAGCAGATCGCCAACCGACGCGTCGAGCGCGCCCGCGATGACGCGGCGACCCGGAGCGCCAGGTCCATGTCATGCGAGCGACATGCAATATGTCATACTGTTTGCATGACACAACTAGCCGTCCGGTTGGATCCCGCGACGGACACCGCTCTCGCGCGCCTCGCCGCCCGCACTGGCCAAACACGATCGGAGATCGTGCGCGAAGCGGTCATCGCCCTGGATCGGGCGAACCTGATCGCCCAGATGCGCGCGGAGTCCCTGGCCCTGGCTAGCGACAGCGCCGACCAGGCGGAGGCCCGGGCGGTTCTCGAAGACATGCGGGCCCGCCGTGCGTGGTGATGTCTACCGGTTCCGCCCACACGACGCACACGGCCACAAACAATCCGGAGCCCGCTATGCGGTGGTCGTGCAGTCCAATGATTTGATGCTCTCCACGCTGCTCGTCGCCCCAACTTCGACCAGTGCCCGTCCCACGGTTTTCCGCCCGCGCGTCGACCTGCTCGGCCAACCGACGCTCATCTTGGTCGAACAGACCACGGTGGTGGATCCACAGACTGAGCTCGGTGACTTTTCCGGCCGCCTCAACGCTCACGAGTCATCGGATCTGGAACAAGCGCTCCACCTGGTGTTCGGCCTGCTCTGAATGATCCCTGCTATTCGATGACGACGGTGGACCACGACACTTGGACGGTGACGCTGCCATCGTCCAAGTGATTCAGCATCCCACCGACACCGCCCCGGGCCCCCGGCCACGGCCCGAACCGGCCTCAGGTTGGCGCTAGTTCGGGGGTCCCACCGGACACGCCGGAATTCTTCGGTCAAGTCTTCGAGTCGATGGCGATCCGCGACCGGCGAATCTACGCCGACGCACAACGGTCGAATCCGTACCACTATCGTGACGAAACCGGCTTCGAGATCGACGCCAACACCGCTCGCACGGGCCAACCGGCCTTCCTGGCAGTGGTGACCGGCACCGAATACGGCTACACGCTCCCCTCCGGAGTCCACGTGGTTCCCTTGGGAGCACTCTGCCAGTAGAAGCACAAGGACTGAACCCGTCCTTGTGCTTCCTGTTATCCCATCCACCGAGTGCCCGCTCCACCTGACCGACTACGTTCGCGCGGGCCGGGGTGGTGCGCCCGGAGTGAGCGTGGATTCTAATAGCGAACGCAGGGCACACCACCCCGGCCATCCCAGCTTCAATCGCAGTCGTTCAGGTATGCGGCGCTTTGCGCCTCTTACATTCAGTCGCTCGACTTGAAAGCGAGCAAGCTCGCTCTCAGCCTCGCTCCCTCATGTGGAGCGGTAGTTGGGCGCCTCCACCGTCATCTGGATGTCGTGCGGGTGCGACTCCTTCAGGCTGGCCTGGGTGATGCGGATGAACTGCCCCCGCTCCGCCAACTCGGGCACGGTGCGCGCGCCGACGTAGAACATCGACTGGCGCAGCCCGCCGACCAGCTGGTGCACCACGGCGGCCAGCGGCCCGCGGTAGGACACCCGGCCCTCAATGCCCTCGGGGACCAGGTCTTCGTCGCAATCCACTTCGGCCTGGAAGTAGCGGTCGCGCGAGTAGGACTTCTTGCCGCGCGAGCTCATCGCGCCGAGCGAGCCCATCCCCCGGTAGGACTTGTATTGCTTGCCGTTGACCAGCACCAGGTCGCCGGGGGTCTCATCGCACCCGGCGAGCATCGAGCCCAGCATCACCGAGTCCGCGCCCGCCACCAGCGCCTTGGCGATGTCCCCGGAGTACTGCAGCCCGCCGTCGGCGATCACCGGGACGCCAGCGGCCTTGCCGGCCAGCGCGGCGTCGGCGACCGCCGTGATCTGTGGCGCGCCGACCCCGGTGACCACCCGGGTGGTGCAGATCGAGCCCGGGCCCACGCCGACCTTCACCCCATCCGCGCCGGCGTCGATGAACGCCTGGGCGCCCGCACGGGTCGCCACGTTGCCGCCGATGACCTGCACCTGACGGGTGGCGGGGTCGGCCTTGAGCCGGCGCACCATGTCCAGCAGCAGCTTGACGTGCCCGTGCGCGGTGTCCGCGACCAGCACGTCCACCCCGGCCTCGACCAGCGTGGTGGCGCGCGTCCAGGCGTCGCCAAAGTAGCCGATCGCCGCGCCGACCATGAGCCGGCCGTGCGCGTCCTTGCTGGCCAGCGGGAACTGCTCGGATTTGACGAAGTCCTTGACGGTGATCAGCGCCGCCAGCCGGCCGTCGCCGTCCACCAGCGGCAGCCGTTCGCGCTTGTACTTGCGCAGCAGCGCGGTCGCGTCCGCGTGCGAGATGTCGATCGGCGCGGTGATCAACGGCATCGGGGTCATCACGTCCGACACCAGGGTTGTCGCCCATTCGCCGATCGGCACGAACCGCAGGTCGCGGTTGGTGACGATGCCGATCAGGCGCATCGACTCGTCCACCACCGGGCACCCGGAGATGCGGTATTTGCCGCACACCTCGTCCAACTGCTCAAGGGTCGCGTCGGGGCCGATGGTGACCGGGTTGGTGATCCGCCCGGTCTGGGTGCGCTTGACCAGATCCACCTGATACGCCTGGTCCTCGATCGACAGGTTGCGGTGCAGCACGCCGAGCCCGCCCTGACGGGCCATGGCGATCGCCATCCGCGATTCGGTCACCGTGTCCATCGCGGCGGACACCAGCGGCACCTTGATGCTCAGCTCCCGGGTGAGCCGGGTGGTGGTGTCGATCTCGGCTGGGACGATGTCCGCCGAGTCGCCGGGCACCAGCAGCACATCGTCGAAGGTCAGCCCGAGCCGGGCGAATCGCGAACCATCGAAATCGGCGTCGCCCGACGGGTCTGACAGGGGTTGGCTCATGGCTCTCTTTCCTGAATCGCCGCCGGGCCGGTTGATCGGCCCAGGCCGTGCGCGCTGCCGCGAACGCCCGAGTCCAGTCCGACGCGTCGTCGGGCCCCCGTTGCGTTGAACGTCACGAACCGATTATGTCGCGGCGGCGGCCGGACCGCAGCCGCCCACGGCGTCCAGTGCTGCGATCCGATTCGAATGGTCCGAGGACAGCCGGGACACCCTTGACCAAGACGCGTTTCATACGGAAAAACTGGATCAGACGCGTCCCGATCACTGCGTTTGATGCCGCGTTCTCGCCGTGCGCCGCGTCTGAGTCACGCGCCATCCGGACGGGGGCGGCCCGCGACCCGGCGCGCGGACTGGCTACCGTTACGGGTTGTGACGCCCGACCTCGGTCCGCTCGACCCGTTCTTGGGGGACCCCGACGATCCGGCAGCCATGCTCGACGAGCTGGACCCCACCGAGCCGCTGACCGACGAGGAGCGCGCCGAGCTGGAGTCCGACTTGGACGAGTTCATGGGGTTCCGCCGCGAACTCGAACCCCTCGACATCGACGGCATATGCATCGATTGCGAGGACTGCGGTGAGCCGCACTACTTCGGCTGGGATCTCATGGAGGGCAATCTGCGCAACCTGCTCGGGCAGGGACAGGTGAACATCCATGAGCCGGCCTTCGCCCCCGACCCGGCGGCGTTCGTCAGCTGGGACTACGCGCGCGGCTACACCGACGCGCTGCACGCCGCCGCCCGGCGGCGCTGACCGCGCTCGTCACCCGCCGCGGCGAGCCGGACCCCTGCGGCGAGCCGGGCCTGCGGGATCGCTCCTCGACACCGACTGGCCGCTTCCCGAACCAGTCTCGCTCCCCGAACCAGTCTCGCTCCCCGGAACAAGCTCGCTCCCCGAAATGAACTCGGGCCGCCCGAGCCGTCGGATGACGGCGGGCGGCCCGAGTCGTTTCTTCACCGCCGCTGACGAGCGCTGGTGCGCGTGGGCCGGCGCTCGGCGGCGCGGCCGCTAGAAGCCCGGCCCGTGGCTGTGGCCGTGGCCGTGCTCGGCCGCTGGCGGCTCCGGCGGGGCGGGCTTGTCAACCACCGCGCCCTGCGTGGACAGCACCACCCCGGCGACCGACGCCGCGTTGGCCAGCGCCGCCTTGGTGACCTTGACCGGATCGACGATGCCGGCGGCCAACAGGTCGCGGTACTCGCCGGTCGCGGCGTCCAGCCCGTGGTTGGCGGGCAGCTCGCGCGTCTTGGCGACCACGACGTAGCCCTCCTCGCCGGCGTTGGCCGCGATCCAGCGGGCCGGCTCAACGATCGCCGTGCGCACGATGTCCGCGCCGGTCGCCTCGTCGCCGGTCAGCACCAAATCGTCCAGCGCGCTGGCCGCGTGCAGCAGCGCGGTGCCGCCGCCAGCGATGATGCCCTCCTCGATCGCCGCGCGGGTCGCGGAGATCGCGTCTTCGATGCGGTGCTTGCGCTCTTTGAGCTCGACCTCGGTGGCCGCGCCGACCTTGATCACGCCAATGCCGCCGGCTAGCTTGGCCAGCCGCTCCTGCAGCTTCTCGCGGTCCCAATCGGAGTCGGTGTCCTCGATCTCCTTGCGGATCTGCGCGATCCGGTCGCTGATCTCCGATTGCGCGCCGGCGCCGTGGCTGACCGTGGTGTCGTCCTTGGTGACCGTGACGCGCCCGGCCGAGCCGAGTGAGTCCAGCCCGATCTGGTCGATGGCCAGGCCCACCTCAGGGGCGATCACCTGCGCGCCGGTGACGATCGCCAGGTCCTGCAGGAACGCCTTGCGCCGGTCGCCGAAGAACGGCGCTTTGACCGCCACCGCGGCGAACGTCTTGCGGATCGCGTTGACCACCAGGGTGGACAGCGCCTCGCCCTCGACGTCCTCGGCGACGATGACCAGCGGCTTGCCCGCGGCGACCACTTTCTCCAGCAGCGGCAGCAGGTCGGCGATCGCCGAGATCTTCTCCGTGGTGATGAGCAGGTACGGGTCGTCGAACACGGTCTGCAACGCGTCCAGGTCGGTGACGAAGTATGGCGAGATGTAGCCCTTGTCGAACTGCATCCCCTCGGTGAACTCCAGCTCGGTGGTGAGGGTGTTCGACTCCTCGACGGTGATCACGCCGTCCTTGCCGACCTTGGTGAACGCCTCTCCGATCAGCGCGCCGATCGCCGCGTCCTGCCCGGAGATGGTGGCGACCTCGGCGATGGCCTGCTCGCCGGCGACCGGCTTGGCCGCCGCGTCCAGCGCCTGGTTGACCGCCTCGACGGCGGCGTCGATGCCGCGTTTGAGCGCGCCCGGGTTGGCGCCGGCGGCGACGTTGCGCAGGCCGGCTTTGACCAGCGCCTGGGCGAGCACGGTGGCCGTCGTGGTGCCGTCGCCGGCCACGTCGTTGGTCTTGGTGGCCACCGTCTTGGCCAGCTGCGCGCCGAGGTTCTCGTACGGGTCGGCCAGCTCGATCTCCCGAGCGATGGTCACCCCGTCGTTGGTGATCACCGGCGCGCCGAAGGACTTGTCGAGCACCACGTTGCGGCCGCGTGGCCCCAAGGTGACCTTGACCGTGTCGGCCAGCTGGTTGATGCCGCGCTCCAACGCGCGGCGGGCGTCCTCATCGAAACTGAGAATCTTCGCCATGGATTTCCTCTCTATGTCAGACCTGCGCCGGACGGCGACGCCCCGGGCCGCATGGGCAGCTCCGGGGCGTCACGGTCGTCTTCGGTCGCCCTATTTCTCGATGATCGCGAGGACGTCGCGCGCGGACAGCACGAGGTACTCCTCGCCGCCGTACTTGACCTCGGTGCCGCCGTACTTGCTGTACAGCACGACGTCGCCAACCTTGACGTCCAGCGGGACGCGGTTGCCGTGATCGTCAATGCGACCCGGGCCGACCGCCAGGACGGTGCCCTCTTGCGGCTTCTCCTTGGCGGTGTCCGGAATGACGATGCCCGAGGCGGTCGTGGTCTCGGCCTCGTTGGCCTGTACGACGATGCGGTCCTCGAGCGGCTTGATGCTGACCTTGGTGACGGTCACAGTCGATCTCCCTCGGTGTGCCAATGCAGTTCGATGGTGAGCCCCGGCTGTCGTCGCGGGTGCCAGCCATGACCCGATTGGCACTCTAGCCCGGTGAGTGCCAAGTTTCAATTCTGGGTCGGTCAGCGGCGGGCCGAACCGATGCAACCACCGCCACGCCCCCGCCTCACCGCCGGCTCGCGCCGCACCGTCGACGGCCGCCGCCACCCGCCCAGTTAGCCGCTCCCGCCCACCGGGCTGCGGCGCGGCGCGCGAGCTCGCTTTCCAAGGAGGTCTTAAGGCTGTCGGACGGTTGGTCTTGGGCGGCCGCGCTGGACTGGAAGGCGACCGATCCTCAACACAACGACCGATCCCGCGAGACCGATCACCAAGACCCACCGATCACCAAAACCAGGAGATCCCAATGTCAATTCGAGCCAATCGTCGCGTACGCCTGCTGACCGTCGCCGGGGTTGTCGCCGTAGCGATCGCCGTGCCGATCGTCACGGCAGCGGCAACCCCCGGACCATCGACCACCCCGTCGCCGGCCCCCACCGGCAGCTCAGCCGCGCAGGCCGCCAAGTCCTCGGCCGCCGCCGGCTTGGGGCCGGCAGCGGACGCCGCCGCGTCCAAATCCAAGGCGGCGCTGGAGGCCGCGCCACCGTCCGGATCCGCCGCCGGCAAGTCGGCGGCCGCCCAGCACGGCCCGTTCATCACCGATCCCGCCGCGGTGGCCGCCTTCGCCAACAAGCTGCGCATCGACACCGCCACCGCGCAGCGCGCGCTCGAACAGGTCGGCGCGCTGTCCGGCGAAGACGGCATCACCGATCCGGACACCCAGCTGGCCCCCATCGCGCGTAGCCTCGGCGTCACCGTGGCCCAGCTGAACGACGCCCTGTTCGCGGCCAAGCAGGCGCTGGCCCACCGCTGACCGGTGCGGCGCCACCCAACGGGCGCCCGTCACCTGTCGACCACCAGCGCGCGCGGGCCACAATGACCGGCATGCGCGTGCTGGTGGTCGACGACGATCCCGCCGTACGGCAATCCCTGCGCACCGCGCTGACGCGCGATGGCTACGAGGTGGCGCTCGCCGACGGCGGCGCCGCAGCGCTCGCCCAGCTCGCCGCCGGCGGCGCGGACGTGATCGTGCTCGACGTGGCGATGCCCGAACCGAACGGGCTGGTGGTGTGCCGGCAGCTGCGCGCCCGTGGGGATCGCACGCCGATCCTGATGCTCACCGCGCGGGACCTGATCGACGACCGGGTCGCGGGCCTGGACGCCGGCGCCGACGACTACCTGGTCAAGCCGTTCGCGCTCGCCGAGCTGCGCGCCCGGCTGCGGGCGCTCGTCCGTCGCGGCGCGGCCAGCGCGGAGCAACTGCGTTTTGGCGACCTGGTCCTGGACCTGGCCGCCGCGCGGGTGACCCGTGGCGCGCGGGAGATCCCGCTCACCCGAACCGAATACCAACTGCTCGAACTGTTTCTGCGCAATCCCGGACGGGTGCTGTCCCACGCGCAAATCTTCCAGGCGGTGTGGGGCTACGACTTCGGCCTGCGCGCGAACAACCTTTGGGTTTACATCAGCTATTTGCGCGGCAAGCTCGAAGCCGGCGGGGAACCCCGCGTGCTGCAGACCGTGCGCGGCCTAGGCTACGTCCTGCGCGGCGCCCCATGACACTGCGAAACCGGGTCACCGCGGCCCAGCGGCTGGGTCGCGTTCACGCTCGCTATTTCCGGCGTCCCATGACTCTCCGGAACCGGGTCGCCGCAGCCGCCGCGCTCGGCGTCCTGATCGTGGTCGCGGCAGTCAGCGCGGTGCTGTATTTCACCTACGCGGCCAGCCTGCGGTCCCGGGTGGACGGCTCTTTGGTGGCCGCCGCGCAGCAGGCGTCGACAATTCTTCAAAATGTCAAACAGACGGTGTCCTCGGGCAAAGGACCGGCACCCAACCTCGACAAACCGATAACAGTCGGCAGCATCGAGCTGCAACTGTTCACGGGCGCGCCCTCGGTGGGCCAGCCCACTTCTTTCGGACCGTTCAACGATCGGGACGTCGCGGTCGCCCGCAACTCGCAAGCCCCGTACTTCATGGACGCCTCCAGCGGGGGCCGGAGGTCCCGCGTCTACACCGCCCCCCTGCCGGGAATGTCGGATGGCGGGCTGGTTCGGGCGAGCCGCGCGCTCGACGCCGACGACGGCGCGCTGCGCACCGCCGCCTTGCTGCTGGCCGGCCTCACCGCGGCCGCCACCGCGGCCACCTACGGCGCGCTGCGGCTGACCGCCGGCCGCGTTCTCCGGCCCATCGGCGAGCTCACCGCCGCCGCCGAGCACGTCACGCGGACCCAAGATCTCGCTGCCCGCATCGCCGCGACGAAAAGCGCCGACGAGGTATCCCGGCTCGGGGCGTCATTCAACGCCATGCTGGCCGCGCTGGACGAGTCGCTCACCGCGCAACAGCGGCTCGTCGCCGACGCGTCGCACGAGTTGCGCACCCCGCTGACTTCCATCACCACCAACCTCGACCTGCTCGAAGACGGCGCCGGCGTGGCAGACCCGCAGGCGCCCGAGCTGGTGCGCGCGGCCAGAGAACAAGCCGGCGAGCTAGACCAATTGATCACCGATCTGCTCGACCTCGCCCGCCATCAAGAGGCCGCGCCGCATCTGGAGACCGTGCGCCTGGACCTGCTCGCCGAACAGGTGCTGCGCAGGACCCGTCAACGTGCCCCACAGGCAGTCATCGCCGCTGACCTCGCGCCGTGTCTGGCGCGCGCCGATCCGGGCGCGGTTGATCACGCCATCGCCAATCTGCTCGACAACGCGATCAAGTGGACCCCGCCGGGAGGTCCGGTGGAGGTCACCGTGGCCAACCACCAGGTGTCCGTGACCGATCACGGTCCCGGAATCCCGGACGAGGATCTGCCGCACATCTTCGAGCGGTTCTACCGGGCGTCGTCCGCCCGGGGCCTGCCCGGGGCCGGGCTGGGCCTGGCCATCGTGGCCCGCATCGCGAAAGCCAACGAGGCGACGGTCGCGGTGCGCACCGGCCCGGCGGGGTCGACGTTCACGTTGGCGTTCCCCGAGCCCGCCCCGGAAGGCACGCCCGACGCGCCATGACCGGGGGTGGAACTCCCGCGTCGAGCCGGAGCAGAGTGTGCGGTATGCCAACCACGCCCGCCGGACTGACGCCCACCGCTCCGACGCCCACCCAGTTGCTGCACACGGCCACCTCGTATTGCGCGGAGCGCGAGTGGGACGAGCCGTTCCCGTTCCCCGACGCCGTGCAGGACTACGTCTCCAACGACTTCGACCACTTCCCCCTGTTCTACAAGGACTACCCCGACACCCTGGCGCGGATCGCGCTCCCGGCCGAGCTGCCGGTGGCGACCGCACCGCTCGTCGACGTGCTGGCCGGCGCCGCCGACGTCGCGCCCGTCGCGGCGGACCTCGCCCAGCTGGCGCGGCTGCTGCACTTGTCTTCCGGGGTGGTGCGCACCTCGACCCGCGGCAACCAGCGCTGGCTGTACCGGGCGGCCGGATCGGCCGGCGCCCGGTGCCCGCTGGAGACCTACGTGGCGGTGCCCGACGGCGGTGCCTTGCCGAGCGGCACGTTCTGGTACCACCCGGAGCGGCACGAGCTGGTGCGCATCGGCCCGCCGCCGGTCGGCGAGTCCCCGGCCATCGTGGTGACCGGCGTCCCGTGGCGCACCGGCTGGCGCTACCGGGAGCGCGGCTACCGGCACATCTACTGGGACGCCGGCACGATGCTCGCCCAGCTGCTGGCGCTGGCCGACTCGGCCGGGGTGCCGGCTCGGCTGTTCACCCGATTCCCTGACGCCGAGGTGAGCGAGCTGGTCGGGGCGGACGGGCGCGCCGAATTCCCGCTGCTGGTGGTTGCGCTCGGTTCGGGCGACCCGGCGCTGCGGGCCGCCGGGCCGGCGGCGCGCGGCCAGTTGGACGCCGACGGACGGGAGTTCCCGCTGATCACCGCCGCGCAACACGCCGGCGACCGGACCGCGCTGGGCGAGGAGGCGCGGCGCGGGGCGACGGTCCCCGCGCCACCCGGGCCGGCGCACACCGTGGACGAGATCATCCGCCGGCGCGGCTCCATGCGCCTGATGGACCGCGACGCCGCGCTGCCGGAGGCCACCCTGCGCGACGCGATGCGCCTGGCGACACGGGGCGTGCACGTGCCGCACTGGGTGGCGGTGAACGCGGTGGACGGCATCGCGCCGGGCCTGTACCGCTGGCCGGACTTGGACACTCCCGAACGGGCCGGGCTGCTGCGCGCCGAGCTGTACCGCGCCGGAATCGAACAAGGGCTGCCGCGCGACGCGTCCTTCGTGGCCATCTCCGCGATCGACCTGGCCGAGGTGAGCGATCACGGCTACCGCGAGGCGCAACTCTTCTCCGGGGTGGTCGCCGGCCGCTTGCATCTGCTGGCGTACGCGCTGGGCGCCGCCGCCTCCGGGATGACCTTCCGCGACTCGGACATCCCGGGGCTGCTCGGCACGGATCTCGCCTGCCTGCTGTGGACCTGCGTCGGCGTGGGCGAGTACACCAGCCACCGCGCCGGCGAGCCAGGCGCGCCAGCCGAGATCCGCACCATCGCCTCGCGAATGGACGACGGCGCCGGCGCCTAGCAGGTCACCTCCGGAAGCTCGCGATCACGCGTCACCGCGAACTTGTCGGTGCCGTTGCCGTTGTCCCAGGTGAACGCGATCACCCCGCCGGAAGCGATGCCCGTCAGGCCGCTGTCAGGGTCCAGTTCCACACCAGCGCCGGTGTTCAGGTTCAGCACGACGGTGGCGGAACCATCGTTGTCGTCGGAATATCCGCGAAAGACCAGATACTGTCCGGACAATGCGCTCAGATAGACGCTTCCACCAGGATACGCGTCGGACGGCACTTGATATATGAGCCGCGGCTCCGGGGTTTGCGGCGTGACCAGGTAAATCTCGTCCTGGGTGCCCGGGTCTCCGGAATCAGCGGCAGCCGTCCAGGCATACGCGGATCCGTCTTGAACGAAGGTGGAGTCCGCGCGAAGCTGGGTGAGCGGAGAATCCTCCGATGGTGGCTGCCCCCCAGTCCAATGCGCCTTGCCGTCCGCGGTCCGCCACATGACCGCATCCCCGACGACGGCTGGCCAATACACGTGCCCCAGATAGTCGCGACTGAGCCGCGCTCCGGCGGCCACTGTGGAGCGCGCTCCGGTGGCCAGATCGAGACGGAACACGTCACTGGCGCCGTTGTAGTGGTACGACATGCCGTCAAATAGTCGCGATCCCCTGGTTTCGCTCCAGTAGACAGCACCGTTCCATAGCACCGGATCAGAAATGGCGACCGCCCCCAATTCATCCATTCGCAATGGCTCCCGCACAATTATTGCGGCACCGGAGTTCAAATCGATCGCGACAATCCCTTCATTGACGTTGGAGCCGGCGTGCTCGCCCATGTCGAACAGCACGGCGAAGACGGCCCATTTCGCGTCCACCGCGCCGGCTCCAACGTAGGGCCCGGTCGGGAAGTCCGGTCGGGCGAACTTGGCTGGCAGCGTGTCCCACATCGGCGGCAGACCATATAACACCCGGGTCGTCCGTTCTGGCGTCACGAGAACGACCTGACCATTCTCACCACGCGCTGTGGTGAAGGCGAGAACCTCTCCGGTGGCCGAGATCGCGATCGGCCAGGAACCGATTTCGGCGTACGGCGAGTGGGTGGCGACGCCCGGCATTTGGACCGGCGTGCCCATGGCGCGCCTCCAGCTGGCCGGCATTGGCACGACGCACCGCAGTGGCTGCGGGCCACCGCCAAGGTTTCCCCCAGACGCGCTGGTCGCGACTTGGCCGCTGGACGCCGGCGTGGTTGCTGCCACCGGCGCGGCGGGCGCGGACTCCGGAGCCGTCGCGAGCGACGCCGCCATCGACTCGGGATGCCAAGGCGCCCGCGCGACCACCACCACGAGCGCCACGAGAAAGGCGATCACGGCCGCGACGGCCACCATTGACCGCTCCAGCAACCGGCCGCCACGCGCCCGGCCCCGCCGCCCGCGCCAGACGGCGCCGCGTCCGCCGTCGCCAGTGGGGCGCGGCATGCCATCGACACCCAGGAGGTCTGGTTCGTCGCGGCGCTCATCCACCGGTGGGCGCCTGATGGGTGCCTTTCGCCGCATCGTGGTCCTCCGTTCGATCCACCCAGATTGACACTCGCCGAGCGCGTGCTGTTGCGCGCAGCCTCGCGACCGGCGCGCCAGTTCGGATCGTCGCGCGCCTGGGACGGGCGCCGGTCGCGCTCCACGCGCCGCCCTCCGGGCATGATGGGCAGCGGCGGGTCCGCCCGTCCGCACCCCTTGGAGGTACCACCCACATGCTCACCCCCACTGCCGAGATCATGGCCGCCGCGGTCGCCGCCGGGCGCGGCGTTGGCGCGTTCAACGTCATCCAGCTCGAACACGCCGAGGGGTTGACCACCGGCGCGGAGCTCGCACACGCCCCGGTGATCTTGCAGATCAGCCAGAACGCGGTCCGCTACCACGGCGGGGCGCTGGATCCGATCGGCCTCGCCACGCTCGCCGTCGCCCGGGCGTCCAGCGCCCAGGTCGCCGTGCACCTGGACCACGCCGACGACGTGGCGCTGGTGCACCGGGCGGTCGAGCTCGGTTTCGGATCGGTGATGTTCGACGCCTCGACGCTGCCCTACGAACAGAACGTCGCGGCCACCGCCGAGATCGCCAAGCACTGCCACGAGCGCGGGGTGTTCGTGGAGGCCGAGCTCGGCGAGGTGGGCGGCAAGGATGGGGTGCACGCCCCCGGCGCGCGCACCGTGCCGGCCGAGGCGGTCGCCTTCGTCGCGGCCACCGGGGTGGACGCGCTGGCGGTGGCGGTGGGCAGCTCGCACGCCATGCTCACCCGCGACGCGGTGCTCGACCTGGAGCTGATCGCCAAACTGCGCGCCGCCGTGCCAGTGCCACTGGTGCTGCACGGCTCGTCCGGGGTTCCCGACGAGCTGCTGACCGCCGCCGTCGAAGCCGGCATGACGAAGATCAACATTGCCACGCACCTGAACAAGGCGTTCACCGGCGCGGTGCGCGAATACCTGACCGAGAACCCGAAGGTGGTCGACACCCGCAAGTACCTGGCCCCGGGGCGGGACGCGGTGGCCACCGAATCGGCCCGTCTGCTCGGGGTGCTGCGCGCCAGCTAATCGGGACTCGCCGCCGCTGCCGTGCTTTGGCTGACGCCGCGGCATGGTCGAGTTGGCGAAGGTGGTCGGCGGGCCCACGCCCTAAGCTTGTCTAAGGCATCCTGACAGCGGCGCGGACGATATGCCTCAGGGACCAGCAAGCCACCACACGAAAGACGAGCATTCAAGACCTTCGGGCGGCTGATCGACGAAGTTGACTAGTGCCTCCCGCAAGCGAGCGAGTCCGGGCCGATTGCGCGGAAAACGTGCGTGGTGGCAGAAGATAACCCCAGCGTGGTCAGGCACGGCAGTGATCGCAATGCGGAAGGTTGCGACGTCTTCGGTTACCACGATTCGCGCCTCAGCTGTTGCCGTTCGCAAGACGGTGGTGTCGTCCTCGGCTTGAAGATCGGCCCGCATGACCACCGCCTGAGTGTCGATCCCGTTCCGGCTCAGTTCGGAGGCCAACCAGCCAGGGTAGTGCTCGTCGAGCAGGAGCTTGATAGATTCAGGCGGCATCGAAAGCCTGACGTCGCTCCCATGCCGCTAGTGCCTCGTCCTGAGCGGCACGGTGCCGCTCGATTACGCCGTCGATCTCAGCGGGGTAATCAACCCAGTAAGCCAACGCAGCCTCGACGGTGGCCGTCGCGAGGCCGAGCGTATCGGCGACGACGCTGGTCTTTCGTTCTGAAGGATCGTGCGCGAGCCATGCTTCGGCCACGGTCCAGACCTGGGGTCCATCGATCAGAGCTGCCCGGCGCTCACCGGTCCCCACTGTGGCAAATCTGATCCCAGGATGTGCTTCCATACGCAACCACTCGTCAACCGCAGTATTAATCACGCTAGATTTCGTCCGGCCGGTTCGGCGTACGTAGCTGGACAGCGACTCTTGTGTCCGGGCCGCAAATCGGACATTCGTCGGGGCTACCATGCTATACAGTGTAGCGTGAAGGGGTGGCGAGCACTGGTTGCCCGGGAGCCGGCCTTGGCGTGATCAACTACCTGCACTAATGACTTGTGGGGTTCCCGGCCACGGTGTTCGCCGGCCATGGCTGACTTGATGGCTCGCGCCATGGCTGACTTGACGACTCGCGAACCGGTCCGGGCAGATCAGCGGTGGGTTTGGCCGACAGTGTCGATCTTCACGTCGGCGCGCTCCCGCAAGCCACCCGCTCGGGCGGATGATCTGGCGTCCAGGTCGACGACGGGGAACCGTCGCACCACATTTCATATCGACGCGTCGCCGCCCCGACAACCGACAATCCCTGGCGATGGCGCGACGCGCGGCCAGCACCGCTCACTGCCACTGTTCCAGGCACGAACGCACTGCGTCCTCATCGACGGGCCCGTTGAGCGCGACCAGTTCGCCGATCATCTCGGCCAGGCCGTCACGTTCCAGTTGGCGACGCAGTGCCTTGGTGGCATAGGCGGACTGCTGACCAGGCGGCACCCGGGCACGCACCTGGGCCAGCACGTCGGCATCGACCGTCCAACTGACCTTCTCATACCGAACGGCAGCCTCGCCCATATGCCAATCCTGCCGATGATCGGATCACCCGGGCGTCAGACATCGTTCGGACCTCTGCGTTCGACATGCCAACCACGGCGACCGGATGTCGATCGTTTGCCGGACTCGCCGGCACCTGTGCCGGCGAATGGGCGCAAGATCCGCGTCAGTGGCTCCGACGCGCCGCAGGTGATCACAACCATCCGCTGAGCGCCCGAGCCCGCACACCGCACGGTTCGCGGCGCGCTGCAGCCGCAGTCAGTCGACCTGACTGGGCTCAGGCGCGTCGGGCGGGCCCGCGGGCGCCGCGTCCGCTGCTCCGACCTTGGGTTTCGCCATCTCGAGGACCAGTTCGGCTTGTTCCTTGCTCAGCTTGGTCACTTTGCCGCAGAAGGTGCAAACCTCGGTGCGGCGCACCGCGACCGGGAACAGCGGGATGAAGAACAGCGTGAACTTGCGCACCACCCGCGTCACCCGGTGCGCCGCCGGGTTCTGGCAGCCGGCGCACACAAAGGTGACGATGCCGAGCGTGCGGACATAGTCGCGGATCCCAAAGATGACCATGTCCGACACGCTACCTCTCCCACCGGGTCTCCCACCGGGCACGAACCCACCGTCCTGGCATGATCGGCCGCGTGGCGCGACTGCGGGTGCTCGACGAGGTGTCCTGGGAGGGCGCCCCGGTTCCCGGGGAGCGTTCCCAGGCGCTGCTGCGCGCCCTGGTCGAGGCCGGCCGGCGGGGCTTGGGCGAGCAGGCGCTGATCGAGGAGATCTGGACCGACGACCCGCCGGCCAACCCGGCGAAGGCGCTGCAGGTGGTCGTCTCCCGCGCCCGGGCGGCCACCGCGCCGGAGTCGATCGAGCGCACGGCGCATGGCTACCGCCTCGCTCTGGCCGCGCAGGACGTGGACGCTTGGGCGCTGCGTCCCGAGGGGCTGCGGTTGGCCGCCGAAGGCCGCTACCTCCAGGCGCTCCCCCTGCTGGAACGAGCCAGCGAGCAGGCTCGGGAGCGGGCGTCCGGCCGGGCGCGGCCGGACGACGAGGTGATGGCGGCGTTGCTGCGCGCGATCGCGCAGGCGCGTGGGGTTCCCGCCGCGCTGGAGCGCTACGAGGACTACCGCGAGACGCTCGCCGATTCACTCGGCGTCGACCCGAGTCCGGCGTTGCGGGCGCTGCACGCCGAGCTGCTGGCCCGCGACCGACCGGTCCGCTCCGGGCTGCGCTTCGACGCTGACGCGCTGATCGGCCGCGACGCCGACCTCGCCGCGGTGGCCGGCATGGTCCGCGCCGCGCGGGTCGTCTCGATCGTTGGCGTGGGAGGGCTGGGCAAGACCCGGCTCGCGCACGTGGTCGGCCGGCAGGCTGAGCAGCCGGTGGTGCACTTCGTGGAGCTGGCCGGGGTCACCGCGCCGGACGGGGTGGCGCTGGCGGTCGCCGACTCACTCGGCGTCCGCGAGTCCGTGGTCGCCCGCAACCGGCCGCTCCGCGACGGTGGCGGCGACGTCCTCGCCCGGATTGTCGACGCGGTCGGGGCCGCGCCCACGCTGTTGATCTTGGATAACTGCGAGCGCCTGGTGGCGGCCCTCGCCGATCTGGTCTCCGCGTTGCTCGCCCGCACCCCGGCGCTGCGCGTGCTCACCACCTCCCGCGCACCGCTCGGGCTGGCCGCGGAACGGGTCTACCTGCTGCCGGAGCTGTCCGTCGACGACGGGGCCGCGTTGTTCGTCCGCCGCGCCACCGCCGCGCGGCCGGGGGTTCACCTCGATCCCAACGCCGTGCGTACCTTGGTTACCCGCCTGGACGGGTTGCCGCTGGCCATCGAGCTGGCCGCCGCCAAGGTCCGGGTGCTCAGCGTCGCGGAGATCGAGCGCCGGCTGGACAACCGCTTCGCGCTGCTGCGCGGTGGCAGCCGGGACGCCCCCGAGCGGCACCAGACGCTGTTCGCGGTCATCGACTGGTCGTGGAACCTGCTCTTGGAGCAGCAACGGGTCGCGCTGCGCCGGCTCAGCGTGTTCGCCGACGGGTTCGGCATGGACGGCGCGCAGGCGGTCATCGGCCCGGGCGCGTTCGAGTCGGTGACCGCGCTGGTCGACCAGTCCTTGATCACCGTGGCCGACGCCGACCCGGTCCGCTTCCGGCTGCTGGAGACGGTCCGGGAGTTCGGGCGGATGCAGCTGGCCGACGCCGGCGATGACGCTGAAGCGGCCCGGCGGCTGCGCGAGTGGGCGGTCGGGCTGGCCGACGCGGCGGCGTCCCGGTTGTTCAGCGTCGATCAGGTGGCCACGATGGCGCGGCTGCGATCCGAGGAGGGCAATCTGCTCGACGTGTTGCGCCGCGCGCTGGCGGACGCGGATGTCGCGGCCGTGGTGCGGATCTTCGCCGCGCTGACCGGCTATTGGACGATCGAGGGCAGCCAACTCAACGTCGTCGACCTGGTTCGGCGGGTCGAGGACCTGATTGTGCCGGCCCTCGACATCGCCGGGCAGGACGATGCCTGGCGAACGGCGCTGATCTTCATCATCACCAACCGGATGGTGTTTTCCCGTGGCGGGGCCGACGAGGTGATCGCCCGGCTGCGCGCGCTCGGTCCCGGCGCGACGGACCCGCGCGTCCAGGCCAACGTGCGAGTCGTGCTCGCCCTCGTCGGACCTCGCGAGCCGGGCTCCCCGCCGGACGCGGACGAGGCGGGCTCCGGTCGGGGTTCGCTGAGCACCGGCCAGCTGGCGGAATTGCTGTCGCTGACCGATGACACCGACCCGATCGTCGCGCGCGTCGCGCTCAGTTGGGCGAGTGTCATGCTGGAGAACACCGGCGATTTGGCGGGCGCGCGGGCGGCGGCTGAGCGGGTGCTCGCGCTCGCCGACGACAGCGACGGACCGTGGGCCAAGGCGGTGTCCGCCGCCCAGCTGGCCAGCTTCGCGATGCAAGCCGGCGACATCACGCAGGCCCGCCGGCACGCCGCCGCCGCGCTGCCGCTGCTCACCCAACTCGGTGCCTGGGACGATGTGGCGCAGACGAAGACGATGCTCGCGCTCATCGCGATCCGGCTGGGCGAGTTGGCCGAGGCGGAGCGGATCCTGGCCGAGGTCGCCCGTGGCGAGGCCAGCCAGTCGATCTTCGGTGGCACCGTCATCCGCCTCGCCGGGCACGCCGAGCTACTGCTCGCCCGGGGCCAGACCGACGCCGGGCTGGCCGCCTACCGCGAGGCGGTCGCCGCGTTGCGCAACCGCTGGCTGCCCGGAGTGGACCTGCCGGCTGCCTACGCGCCCTGGGCGGTCTTCCCGGACGCGGCGTCGATAGCGGCGCATTGCCGGGTCGGTCGAGCGGATGAGGTGCGCGCCGCGCGGGACGAGTTGCGCGCGGTGTTGATCGACCTGCTCGGCGACCCCGACGAGTTCATCGACTATCCGCTGCTCGGCTGCGGCTTGTTCGCGCTGGGCGTTTGGGAGCTGGTCGCAGGCGGCTCACGCGAGGCCGGGCGCGAGTTGCTTGGCTGCGCGGTGGCGTTCGCCTACAACCGCATCGTGCCCAGCCTGGACCTGGACTGGGCCGAGAAGGTGCTCGGCGAGCGGGTCCGCGAGTCCCGTCCCGCCCTCGAAGCGCGCGAGGCGGCCCACGCCGCGCTGCTGCGGCTGCCCTCTTCCACTCCCGAAGGTGACGTGGTGATCTAGAATATGACGGTACGTACCGTACCAAGGGAGCAGATGATGGCGCAACCGCTTCGGCGCGAGTTCACCGCCCGGGAATTCAACCGTGATCCCTCCGCAGTGGCTCGCGCCGCGCATCGGTTTGGTCAGGTGATCATTACCAACCGCGGCACGCCCACGCTGCTGATCACCGATGCTGACCGGACTGACTTGATGCCCGCAGTCGCCGCTCCGTCGCTCTTGGAAGCGTTTCGCGGGCCGGATGGCATTGACGAGGACGCCGTGGGCGAACCCGAGCGGGCGGCCATAATCGCCCGCATTCCTGACTGATGACGCGCCCCGCCCAATCCGGTCGGACCGGTCGCTCCCCAGGCCCGCGCCGGCCGGTCACCGGGACCGCCCTGGCACACCTGCCGTCGAGTCCCGGATACCTGTTGGACACGAATGTCATAAGCGAGCTCCGCAAACCGGTGGGCCGGCGCAATCCAGGGGTCTCGGCTTGGGCCGATGGCATCGACCCGGCCGACGCGCTCATCTCGGTGATCACGATTTCCGAACTCGCCACCTGGGTGGCTCGAGTCGAGCGCCGGGATCCCGCCTCGGGCGCCCTGTTGCGTGGCTGGCTGATCGACAGCGTGCTGGCCCCTGGCCGGATCCTGCCGGTGGACGCTGAGGTCGGCATGGTCGCCGGTGAGCTGCACGTTCCCGACCCCCGCGACTACCGGGACGCTTTCATCGCGGCGACCGCGCTTGTCCACAGTCTCACCGTGATCACCCGTAACATCGCCGATTTCCAGCCGACCGGCGTCGCCGTGGTGAATCCGTTCAGGTAGCTTCGGCACCGCCGACTGCGACCAACTGAGCATCCCGCGGTGCATTCGGGTCGTCCAACTGGACGAACAGGAGAAGCCCCGTCCCACCGTGGCCGGTCCGCTCGCACTCGGCAGCTTCCCGCAGGAGTTCTTCCCGCAGCTGACGATCGCATTCGCGATCTACCCCTGAGTGACCAAAGCGCCGGTGGACGGTCAGCTGCGCCTGCTGGACTCGGCCACCCTGGCCGGCCCGATTCCGTCGGTGATGGTGCGCGAGGTGGTCACCAACGCGCTGACACGCCGGGACCTGTCGGACCTGTCCCGGGGGACCTCGGTGCAGGTCAACGTGTTTCTCGACCGGTTGGAGGTGCTCAGCCCGGGCGGTCTGCACGGCGCGGTCACGTTGGACCGGTTGGGCGAGTACGGGGTCAGCCCGGCCCGCAGCCAGCAGCGCGTCAGTTCCGTCGGTCGGCGCGCGAGTCCGAGCGGTCAACCCCATGCCGCCGGCCAGCTGACGGAGTGACGCGGCCACACCGCACGGCCACCGCCCACCCCGCTGTGCGCGCGAAACATCCGGGCTGACGCTTGACTGGCCCTGGGGTGGCGGATATCTTGAGAAAGGTAGATTCAAACGCATAGGGCTAATGAGTGCGGCCGGCGCGTAGTGGCTCGTGCCCATTGAACTTGTCAAGGAAGGATTGGCAACCTAATGAGTGACAAGGCCGAGGGCCAGTGCCCGGCTCATCCCTACGTGGTGCCACCCCCCAGGGTAGGCGCGCGCAGCGGGCTGCTGTACGGGATCGCAACCCCTCATCCGTTCGATTTCACGGTCACGCAGATCTCCTTTGTCGTGAACGACCTTCAATCGACCATTGACGCGTATCGCACAGCGTTCGGCTGGGGGCCGTTCAATGTCTTTGACATGTGGTGCGAGGGACCAAACAGCCTGCTGCGGGGCAAGCCAGCGAAATACCGCATCAAGTGGTCCGAATGCATCGTGAAACCCGGCATCAACTTCGAGTTCATCCAGCCGATGGAGGGCGAGAACGTCTGGACCGAGTGGCTCCAGACCAAGGGCGAGGGGGTGTGGGGGCTCGGCGTCATGATGAGATCGAACGAAGAAGGAGAACAAGTCAAGAGCTGGTTCGCGAAGCAGGGCATAGCCGAACTCATGCGAGGAGATGTCGGTGATGACATTGAGTGGTACCTGCTCGACACAGCACCGATCCTCAAGGTCATGACAATCTGCGGCGGCGGTCACGCCATAGATTGGGCCTACGAATCGGAGCGCGCGTACCAGGTCCAGTAGCGCTGGAATCAAACAGAATCGGCGAGTCTGACTGGCTACTGCCGCAACTCTTGGCATTCTTGTCTCATGAATGTGAGGCCAGACGAATCCGTCGTGTTGCTCAACTGAGAGACAAGTCCGCGCGGACACTCCGAAGAGGCCGTCGACCTCGCCGACCAGCACGCTCGCCGGTGACGGCGAACGAGATGCTGAGAGCGGTATCACGGGGATCAGATCGGTCGGCGCGTAGGGCGTCCAGGTGGTCGTCCTGCATGACGACCACCTGGACGGTTCTTGCCAGGTTCCCCGACCGACGCCGCCCCGAGTCGGGCCAGCCAGACGTCGCCACGCCGGGGCGTGGCGGTCGCAGTCGGCGGCGCGTCAGCACCGTACGCCGGCGCGCTAGTCCCAGCTGTCATCGGTGGCTTCCAACGACTCCTGCTCGGCTTGTGCGTCGGAACCCCGCAGGCCGCCGACCGCCCGCTCCTGCCAGAACCATTTCCCCCGTCTCCAGGCGGCGACCTGGTCGGCTAGCAGCCTGGCGATGGCCGCTTCGATCCGTGGTGCTACTGGCCTCCTTGCTGACCGCACCGCTCAGTCTCACCGGAAGCGGCTGTGTCCACCGGGCCTGGGCTCGGTGACCGGCGACCCCCCGTTTCGGCACGCGTCGTGGGTGCCGGCTCCTCGAAGAAGGCGGTCGGCGGGACGCCAAGCGCGTCAGCCAGCCGCCAGATATTGATCAACGCGACGTTGCGCTCGCCCCGCTCCACCGATCCGACGTAGGTGCGGTCGAGCCCGGCCTCGTTGGCGAGCGCTTCTTGGCTGAGCCGCCGCGCCTTCCGCAGACTGCGCAACTGGTCTCCAAAGGCCCGGCGCCGTTCGGCTTCAACGCCTGTCCCCACTCTCACGCATACCAACGTTGGGGCTTATAGTCGTCATTTGCGACGGACTATGAGTATCATTTGTGTCTTGAGCGCTGTCGCCCGCGCCGCCGACGAGACGCCCACCCACGTGGCATGGCGGGCTACGGCCCTTCGGCCCGGTCCCTGGCCCCGCACCCGCCGGCGGATAGCGGCACCACCCAGCGCTCCGGCACAGAAGGCGGACACGCGGTGCCACAAGACCCCCGCATTGAGCGCCACAGCCTCGCGGCCATCGCCTGACACCGGCGATGAAACAAGGGGACCAGATGTTCTGTGCTAATTGCGGTGTCGGACTCCAAGAAGCCGCCAGATTCTGCGAGCGCTGCGGCGCGCCAACCCCTAGCCAATATGCGCCGCGAACGCCGCTTCCGCAACCAGCCCAGACACTCTGCGACTACCCCAGCGCCCCGTCACAAGAGGACGTCAGTGATCAATATCAGAATTCCATGAGTCCTGACGAGAACAAATCCCCGGTCGCCGCTGGGGTCTGGTTGACGTTCGCCGTGTTGATAATCATCGTCGAGTTCATGGCGGTGAAGTTGGGATCACAGGCATCCGACGGCGGTGGCAGTGAAATCACTGGGGCAACCCTGCTCGCACTGGCTTTCTGGCCATTCATACTATCATTCATTTCATTGATTCTCGTGACTCACAACTCTAGGAAGGTTATGCGAAACTCCTTTTGAAGAAGTAGAGTCCGATGGCCGCGTGGAAGGATGAGATGAAAGTGTGGAGTGGCCGGCGGTAGTCGGTGAACAGTGCCCGCCAGGATTTGAGATGGGCC
>WQZC01000009.1 GCA_009780925.1 Actinomycetes bacterium
ACGCCGAACAACACCAGCACAAATATTAGACACCCCGCGATGTGACCCGTGCGTAACGACAGGCCAAAACAAATCACAGTCCCGGCCCGGTCAACTCCACTAACAAACCACCTGACCAGTTACACGAAAACAACCCCGCCCATCAAATCACACCACCCCGAACAACGAATTCAACCCGCTTCCCTAACTTAAGGGCATTGGGGTTAGGGCGGTGCCGCGGGGGCTGGGGCGCGGTTGACGGTGGTGGTGTCGCCGGCTGCGTCCCCGTTGCCGTCGCCGTTGGCGACGGTGGCGACGACGTCGAATTCGCCGTGGGTGGAGTTGGTGCTTGGTCCGGGGCCGTTGGGCACCGCCTAACCCGACACCGTGGAGCGCCGGATGCGGTGAGAATCGCACGTCCGGTGCGGAGAGCGGCATGGGGAAACGTACCCGGCGAAAACCGGGCAACGCGCCCCATGCCGACTCACCCGAAAACCCAGACGCAACCACGCCCACACCGACCTGCGGCCACCAGCCGCCAGGGCAGCCTGACCCGACCCCATCGCGCCACCCACCCACGCGCCGCCCACCCACGCGGCCCCTATCCGCGCGACGCTTCGCAGACCAACCCATTCGCGTCCTTCACGACCACGCCCCCCTTCACCACCAACAGGATGCGCGCGGCGTCGGCGAGGAGCGTGATGTCGTCCAACGGATGCCCGTCCACCAGGATCAGGTCGGCCAGCTTGCCGGGCTCGACGGTTCCGATGCGATCGGCCATCCGAAACAGGCGGGCGTTGTCCCGGGTCGCGCTCAAGATGGCGGCGGTGGCGCTGCCCATGACCTCGGCCTTGCGCGCGAGCTCGCGGGCGCGGCCGCGTTGATCGGGGCCAACCAGGTCCGAGCCGGAGCCCACCGTGACGCCGGCGGCCATCGCGGTGCGGACCGCGCGCCGGCTCCCCCGCTTGATGGTGGTGATGTCGGCGCGTTGGTCGTCCGTGAGCGCCGAGTCGGCGAGGATCACGTCCAGCACCAGCAGCGTCGGCACCAGGTAGGACCCACGCGCTGCCATGTCGGCGGCGATAGCGGCGCTGAGCCCGCTGCCGTGCTCGACCGAGCGGACGCCGGCCTGGATGACCCGGCGCAGCGCGGCTTCGGAATGGCAGTGCGCGAGCACATAGGTGTCGCACGCTTGCGCCACCTCGACGGCAGCGCGCAACTCGTCGAGGCTGAGCTGGGGGTGTGACCAGCGGTCCGTCGGAGACAGCACGCCACCCGAGGCCATGACCTTTATCTGTGTCGCGCCTCGGCGCAGCTGCTCGCGGGCGGCCCGGCGAACCGCGTCCGCGCCATCGACCACCTCGGGGCGGGCGACCAGGCCGGGGATGCTCGTCCCCGCATGCACCGCCTCATGTGCCAGCCGGGCGTCGCCGTGCCCACCGGTCTGTGAGATGAACGAACCAGACGGGAGGATGCGGGGCCCCCGGATCTGTTTGGCGCGCACCGCCCGGGCATAGGCCGGCTCGAGCCCACCGGCGTCCCGGACGGTGGTGAAGCCGTCATCCAAGGTCGCTTCGATCACATCCTTGACTCCCAGCACATGCGAGATCCACGACCCCGCGCCGTGGTCCCCGGCGGGTCCGATCAGCGCCATGTGCACATGCGCGTCGGTCAAGCCGGGCATGAGCGTGTGCCCGCTACCTTCGATCACTCGCGCGCCCGGGGGCGCGGGCGTGCCGGTCCGGCGGATGTGGCCGATCCGCGAGCCTTGGACCGTCACGTCAACGTGCTCGGCCACTGTTTGATCCACGCAGGCCAGCAGCGTCACGTCGCGGATCACCAGGTCAGTCACGTCGTTCTCCCCTCGTCATGGCGCCGGGCCGGCCGAGTGGCGCGCGGCGGGAGTTTGCCCGTGCGACGCGGCGTTACATATGACATACTACATATGCAGTCTAGCTTTGCTGAGACTTGGATCCGGCCTCGACGCCGACCATGCCGAGCCGAGGTGGAAGGAGGCCGTCATGAACGCACCTCGTCCCTGGGGCGCCGCGATGACCGAGCCTGGGCTGCCGCCGCTGGGCGCCGATGAGCGCTTCGCGATCGTGGGCGCAACCATCATCGACGGCACCGGCGCGCCCCCAATCCCGCGCGGAACGGTATTGATCCAACACGGACAAATCGTCGCCGCAGGTCCGGCGGACGAGGTGCCGCTGCCGGCGGGCCTGGCCACCATCGACGCCTCCGGCATGACGGTGCTGCCGGGGATGATGGACCTGCACGCCCATCTGTGCTTCGCGCCGAACCTCGTCGATCCACTCGTCGCCGCCGATGAGGACCCGTTCGCGCCGGATGGGTATCTGGCGCTGTGGGGCGCGCGGCACGCGCGGATCCTGCTGGAACACGGCTTCACCACGGTCCGCGATGCCTTCGCTTGGAGCGGGCGGCGCACCTCGCTCGCGCTGCGCGACGCGATAAACGACGGCGCGGTGCCCGGCCCGAGCATGGTCTGCGCCGGTTACGCGGGCATGACCGGCACCGAGGTGGATATGCGGATGCCCCCCAATGTGCCCCGTCCGTACGGATTCGTCGCGGATGGTCCGTGGCCGCTGCGGCAACGGGTGCGGGAGTGCGTGCGGGAGGGGTACGAGTGGATCAAGACGTTCACCAGCGGCGGGCGAGTTGTGGGCGGGCAGGAGGAGGACACCTGGTTCGTCAGCCACACCTTGGCGGAGATGGCGGCGATCGTCGACGAGGCGCATCGCTTCGGGATCGGGGTGATGGCGCACGCGTCCACCCGAGACGCCGTGCGGCTGGCGGTGGACGCCGGAGTGGACACCGTCGAGCACGGCTGGCCGCTGGACGACGAACTGATCGCGGCCATGCTCGCCAAAGGCATCGCGCTGGTGCCGACGATATCCACGTACTCGGCGCGGGGCTTCTTGCGCGACGGCGTGCACGCGCCGCTTCGAATACGGGCCGAACGCCAATACCTGTCCCGCGCACAGAGTTTCCGCCGCGCGTATGAGGCGGGCGTGATTATTGGCCATGGCACGGACGCCTATCCGCCCACACCCTCCATGGGCGCGGCCGAGACCGCGTTCGAGCTGGCGATGTGCGTCGCGCACGGAATGCGCCCAATGGACGCGATCGTCTCCGCCACTGGCGGTGCCGCGCGGATTCTCGGGATAGCCGCCCGGGTGGGCACCCTTCAGCCCGGGAAAGCAGCGGACGTGGTCGCGGTCGCGGGGGACCCATTGACCGACCCGTCGGCGCTGGAAACCGAAGTGATGATTGTGGTCAAAGGTGGGGAGGTCGCTTTCGATCGGCGACCAAGCATTCAGTTTCGCACACCAGCAATGATGTTAGGAGAGAACTGAAATGACAACCTCAACCGGAGGGACCATCGGCGGTGGCGCCCCGAGGCCGCGCCGTGGTTGGATCTGGGCACTGGTCGCCGCGGTGGTCGCGATCATTGTGGCGATAACCGTCGCCGTCGTCATCGGCGACGGAGCGAAGAAAGAAGCCACCAACGGCCCGTCGAGCACTGCGGCGATCAGTGGCAGTGGACCGGGCCAAGCCGTTGATCACGTCACCTTCGCTTTGAACTCGGGGATCCCCAACCTGTTCATACCCAACGCCTGGCTGATTTCCACGGGCGCGGCGATGTCGTTGGTGCAAAGCGGGCTGCTCGCCTTCGACACCGATCTCAAGCTGGGGCCGGCGATCGCGGACGAGTGGTCCCAGCCCGATCCGACGACGTATGTGTTCCACCTGCGTCCCGACGTGATGTTCTCCGACGGCACGGCGCTCACCGCCGAAGACGTCGTCTATTCGATGGAGTGGAACATCGACCCGGCGAACGCCTCACAGCTGGCCGCGTTCTACGCCGGTGTCGAGTCCATTGTGGCCACCTCGGACAGCGAGATCACCATCAAGCTGAGCGAGCCGAACGCGCAGTTCATCTACACCGTGGCGCACATGTCGGGCTTCGTGTTCAGCAAGAGCCAGTACGAAAAGGACCCGAAGAACTTCGGCACCCCGGCGCTGATCCCGGTCGGGACTGGCCCCTACAAGGTGGTTAGCTTCACCCCGGATCAGTCGGTGACGCTGTCGGTCAACCCGCATTATTACGGGGAGCAGCCGAAAGTGGCGAGCATCACGCTCAAGACGTTCACGGACGCGCAAGCGGTGCAGCTGGCGATGCGCAGCGGGCAGATCGACGGGGCGTTCGAGGTCCCGATCACCTCTATCAACCAGTGGAAGCAGATCGACAGCGCGCAGGTGATCACCGAGCCGTCGCTCAACGTGCTGATGCTGGTGATGAATGTGACGCGCCCACCGTTCAATGACGTGCACGTGCGTCGGGCGGTTTGGCACGCGATTGATCGCGAGGGTTTGGTTAAGGCGGCACTGAAGGGCTACGGCGAGGTCGCCAACGCGATCAACCCACCGGAGATGTGGGCGAATCTCAAATCGCCGGACGACGTGCGGACCTTCTACGACACCTTGACCCCGCCGGAGTTCGACATGGCCAAGGCCAAAGCGGAGATGGCGAAGTCGAAGTACCCGAAGGGGTTCTCCATCTCGACGCAGATCTCGTCCACGGTGGCGCTGATGGCCCCGATCGCGGAAAGCCTCACCAACACCCTCGGTGAGCTGGGCATCAAGCTTTCGGTGACCACAGTGGACTCGTCGGTCTATTTCAGCTCGTACATCAACCAGAAGAACAATTTCTACGTCCGGGCCTACGCGCCGGACTTCCCGGACCCGGTCAACTACCCGTACTTGTTCCTCTACGGCGCGAACGCGGTGAAGAACGGCATGAACGCCGCCGAGTTCAAAAACCCCGGGTTCGACGGGGCCATCGACACGGGGCTGACCGCCGCCGACCCGCAGGCGCGGATCGACGCGATCGAGCAGGCGCTGCGGATCGTGGACGACCAGGTGCCGATCGCCCCGATCTTCTTCACCGACACGGCGGTCGCGGTAAGCAACAGGCTGCAGCTGAACGACTTCAGCGCCTTCTACTACAACCAGACGTGGGCGCTGGGGCTGGCCGGGCGGTAGCCATGCCACAGCGGGCGGGACGGTGACCATGCGGCGGGCGCGCGCGGCGGGTTCGGCGGGTCGCTCCGCCACGGCCCCCGCGCGCGCCCATCGCGCCGCCGGTGCGTGCCCGGGTTCGGCGGCTGTCGAGCGCGCGGGTCGGGCGGCGGTCGAGCGCCCGGGTTCGGCTGCTGCCGCGTGCCCGGCCGGCCGCGCGTGGCGCGCCGGCGGCTGCGGGCCGCGCCGCGCTTGGGGGGAGGCGAGCGGCGGATGAGAGGCTGGCTGCTTCCTTTGCTGGCGCGGCGGATCGCGGTCATGATCCCGGTGCTGGTGGTGGTGTCGATCGGCGCGTTCCTGTTGCTGCACATGGTGCCCGGCGGCCCCGCGCAGGCGCTGCTCGCCGGGCGTCCGGCCACCCCGGACGTGATCAACGCGATCAACGCCAAACACGGCCTGGACAAGCCGCTGGTGGCCCAATACCTCGACTGGCTCTGGCACGCGGTCCGGTTCGATTTCGGGCGCTCGATCAAGACCGGTCAACCGGTGACGCAGGCGATCGGCCAGGCCGCCGGGGTGAGCGTGCAACTCGGGCTGTGCGCCTTCGCGCTGACCATCGTCTTGGGGCTGTCGCTCGGGATCGCCGGGGCGCTGCGGCGCAACAGCGCGCTCGATCAGACGATCGTCGGGGTGTCGGTGGTGGGGATCAGCGCCCCGGCGTTCGTCACCGGGATCGTGCTGATGTACGCGTTCAGCGTCGCGCTGAATTGGTTCCCGACCTCCGGCCCCGGGGGCGGCGGCACCGATCGGCTCTACCATCTGACCCTGCCCGCGATCGCGTTGTCGTTCAGCGCGCTGGCGCTGATCGTTAAGGTGACGCGCGCCGCGCTGATCGAGGAGCTCGACAAGGACTACATCGCCTTCGCCCGCGCGCGGGGATTCTCGATGGGCTACGCGGTCCGCCGGCATGCCTTGCGCAACGCGCTGGTGCCCGTGGTGACCGCCGCCGGGTTGGTGTTCGTGCAGGTGATCACCGGCGCTTTGCTCGTCGAGGTGACGTTCACGATTCCAGGCGTGGGCTCGAAACTCGTCGATTCGGTGCACGCGGTTGACATTCCAATGCTGCAGGGGCTGGTGGTGTTCATCGCGATATTCATTGTGTTGCTGCACTTGCTCATCGACGTCATCTACGCCACCGTCGACCCACGCGTGCGGCTCGGAAAGGTGGAGGTGTGATGGCGACCACGCCTCAGGTCGTGGACCGGCCGATCGCGCTGAATCAACGATCGGCGCGCGGGATCCCGCCGCTGGTGGCGCTCGCCGGCGTGTTCATTCTGCTGGTGATCGTCGCTGCGGTGTTCCGGTCCTGGATCGTCCCGCATTCGCCGTACGCGCAGGATCTCGCGCTCAGCGCGAGCCGGCCGAACGGGACCCATTGGCTCGGCACCGACAATATGGGTCGCGATATTCTCTCGCGCACCATCTTCGGCTCGCGCACCGCGCTGATCGGGCCGGCGATTGTCGCCGCCGGCGGGTTCACCATCGCCATGTGTTTGGGCCTGCCGGCGGGTTATTTGCGCGGGCGCGTCGAATCAATCGTGATGCGCTGGGTGGATTTGATGTATTCGCTGCCGGGGTTGCTGGTCACCATCGTGGTGGTGGGCACTATCGGCGGCGGCTATTACGCCGCGACATTCATGCTGATGGTGATGTTTTCCCCCGCCGACACTCGTATCGTGCGCGGCGAGGTGGTACGCCAACGCGCGCTGCCATACGTGGAATCGCTGCGCACCCTGGGCGTGCCGGCGCGGCGAATCATGTTCGTGCACATCGCGCGCAACGTCTTGCCGGTGGTGATGGCGTACGTGTTCTTGGATTTCGCGTTCGCGCTGGTCGCGCTCAGCGGGTTGTCGTTCCTCGGGGTGGGCGTTGCGCCGGGCACCCCGGATTGGGGGCGCATGCTGTTTGAGAATCGCGACCTCATTTTCACCAGCCCGCTGACATTCGCGGCGCCGGTGGTGGCCATCGTGGCCACGGCGGCGAGCATGAATGTGTTTGGCGACTGGGTCTTCAGCCGCATGTCCCGCCGGGCGGTGGAGCGGGCATGAGTAACCCCCACGAAATCGCTCCGCTCACGCCCAACGATCAAGCGGGGGCCCCGGAAGAGAGCGGGCCCCACGAAATCGCGGCGGCCCCGGATCGGGGCGCCGCCGGCGAGTCGTTGCTGGAAATCGCGGACCTGGACATCTTCGCCACCAGCGCGGCCGGGTTGAACCCTATTGTGCGGCGGCTGAGCCTTTCCATCGCCAGCGGCGAGACCGTCGGCCTGGTGGGCGAGTCGGGCAGCGGCAAGTCGCTCACCGCGCGAATCGCGATGCACCTGCCGCCGAACGGCATCATCGCCAGCGGCAGCGTGCGCTACCGGGGCGAGGAATTGATGACCGCGACCGAGGATCGCATGTGCCAGATCCGCGGCCGACAGGTCTCGATGCTGTTCCAGGACCCGTTCACCATGTTGAGCCCGCTGACGCGCGCCGGCGCGCACATCGAGGAAGGGCTGGCCCCCGGCAGGGGCGGCGCGGGGGGCCGCCCGGCCCGCGCCGCCCGGCGCGCGGAGGCGCTGCAACGGCTGGCCGAGGTGGGCATCACCGATCCGGCGGTCGCCGATCGGTTCCCGTTCCAGCTGTCCGGGGGGATGCGCCAGCGCGTCGCCCTCGCCGCCGCGCTGGCCCGCGACCCGGACCTGCTGATCGCCGACGAGCCAACCACCGCCCTGGACGTGACCACCCAGGCGGAGATCCTCAAATTGCTGCGGCGGTTGCGGGATTCGCGACGGATGGGCCTGCTGCTGATCACCCACGACCTGAGCGTCGCGTTCATGGTGTGCGACCGGATCTATGTCCTCTACGCCGGGTCGGTGGTGGAGGTGGCGCCCGCCGCCGGATTGCGGGCCGAACCGCTGCACCCCTACTCGCTCGGCCTGGTGCTGTCCGAGCCGCCGGTGGATCGCCGGGTCGCCGAGCTGCACACCATCGAGGGGTCGGTGCCCCGGCTGGACCAGGTGCGCGACAGCTGCGCCTACGCGGCCCGCTGCCGTTGGGCCACCGACAGTTGCGCGGCCGCAGTGCCTCAGTTGCGCGATTTCGGGCCTGGTCGGCAGACCGCCTGCGACCGGATCGAGCGCATCCGGCCCGAGCTCGTCGCCGAACGGCGTCTGGCCGGGCGGGCGGCTCCGGCCGTGCCCGCGCCGGCCAGCGACGACGCGGTGGTGTCCGTCGAGAGCTTGCGCAAGACATTCCGGATCCGGGGGATCGCGGTGGAGGCGCTGCGCGGGGTGTCACTCGAGGTCCGGCCCGGGGAGAGCGTGGGCCTGGTGGGCGAGTCCGGGTCCGGCAAGACGACGCTCGGTCGCTGCATCGTCGGGCTGGAGAGCGCGGACGGCGGCCGCCTGCGCATCGGGGGAGTGGACGCGCTTGAGCGGGGCGGCATGCGAGCGGCGCAGCGCCGCACGCTCCGCCGAACGGTGCAGATGATCTTCCAGGACCCGTATTCGTCACTGGATCCGTCGCAGACCGTGGCGTCCGCGCTGGCCGAGATCCAGACCCTCTACGGGGGGAAGGGCGCGGTCGACCCGATGCGGCTGCTGGCGCAGGTCGGGCTGTCCGAAGCGCACGGCGCGCGCCGCCCGGCGGCGCTGTCCGGCGGCGAGCGGCAACGGGTCGCGATCGCGCGCGCGCTGGCGGTGAACCCGAAGATGCTCATCTGTGACGAGCCGGTCTCCGCGCTGGACGTGTCGGTGCAGGGGCAGGTCCTGCGCCTGTTCCGCTCGCTGCACGCCGAGCTGGGCATCAGCTACTTGTTCATCACCCATGATTTCGCGGTGGTCCGCCAGCTCGTCGAGCGCGTCTACGTGATGTACCGGGGCGAGATCGTCGAGCAGGGCACGGTGGAGCGGGTGCTCACGGCGCCGGAGCACCCGTACACCCGCCAGCTGGTCGCGTCGATCCCTGGGCGCTCGATCCCGGCGGGAGCCTCGGGCTAGTCACGGCCGAGCCCGGTTTGGCCTGTTTGGGTTGGTTGGGGTGGGTGATGCGCTCGCGCCGCGCCGCAAGTATGACGTAAGTCATATTTGCCTCTCATGGATTGCTGTTGAGGCGTCGACATGGCCTGATTTGCATGGTTTGGAGGCGGTGACTTTGTTTGGTGCGTGTTAAGCGATCGGTTGTCGGCAGGGGGCCTCTGGCAGGCGCGAGTGCCCACGGGACGGGTCGGGGGGTTGACAGAGCCTGTCGGGTGTGGTTGTGTCTCCGCTCACAGCCTGACGGGCGGTTAACGCGATTCAGTTACCGTCCAGCGGGGTTCCTACACACCGGGGGTCTGAAATGCGCATTCATCGCGCCTTGAGATCGGATCGTAACGCGCTGCCTGTGGTGGCGCTGGTTCTGGGTGGTCTGTTGGTGGCGGCGCCGGTGGCGGGTGCGGCCGAGGTCGATGGTGGTGCTGCCTCGGGGTTTGACCCGGCTGGCTCGGTGGTGGTCAGCCGTGATGAGCGGAGCACTGTGTATGCGAACCCGGATGGCACTTTCACCACCGAGATGTCGGCGGGGCCGTTGAACTATCTGGATGGTTCGGGTTCGTGGCAGGCGATTGACAACCGGGTGGTGGCGGATCCGGCGCAGCCGGGCGGCCTGCGGAACCGGGCTAATTCGTGGCGGGTGCATTTCGGCACCACATCGCAGGGCGTGGTTTTGGACACCGGCGCGGGGTCGTTGGGGTTGGCGCCGGATGGCGCCGCAGCGGTGGCTCCGGTGGCCGCGAACGACCCTGACGGGTCGGGTGTGGTGTGGTATCCGGGCGCTTGGCCGGGCGCCGATCTGCGGTACCGGGTGCTGGCGACCGGGGTGAAGGAATCGGTCCTGATCAAAGACAAGTCAGCTGGGTCCCGGTACGGTTTCTCGGTCCGTTCCGGGGCCGCGGCGAAGGTGCTGGCCGGCCAGGGATCGGATGGGACGGTGCTGGATGTGGCGGCGGATGGGTCGGCGGTCCCGGCGGACGCGGGCCTGGCGTCGGAGGTTGTGATCGCGACTCCGGTGGTGCGGTTGGCCGATGGGGCGCCGGTGGAGGGGTCGGGCGCGCGCCTGTCCGGGTCGGCGGGCCGGCTGGTGTTGTCGGTGGACCCGGCATGGTTGGCTTCGCTGCCGGATTCGGCGTTCCCGGTCGATTTGGATCCGACGTTGCAGAAGGGCTGGGACACGATTCATTCGTTCAAGTCGGATGGGGCGACCTGTTCGGGGGCGAATTGTGTGGGGGTGCAGTTCGGGAACGCCCGGGACGGCGGGGACACCTATTGGCGGACGGTGGCGCATTTCCCGTACGAGTCGTTGTTCGGCCAGCAGGTCCTGTCGGCGAAGTTTTTGCAGGCGTGGGAGGGTGGCACGAAGAACGGGTACACGATGGCCGTGTATTGGGCGTCCGCGTCGTCCTACGCGGGGGCGCGCTCCTCTACTCACCCGACGGCGCTGTACTCGGGGGCGTTGGGAACGGCGGGGCGGAGCTGAGCTCCTCGGCGCTGACCTCCCAGGTGAAGTCCTGGGTCGACGCCTCGACCAGCAACGCGGCGTTCGGGTTCGTGGGGCAGGAGACGGCCGGGCTTTACACGTATCAGTACTTCAACTTCAACCTGTGGGTGTCGACGAACCGGGCGCCGACGGTCGGGTCGCTGGCCTACAAGACCCCGGCGACGGCGTGCTCGGGCCGGCCCAGTATTGATGGCACGAACCCGATCGTGTTCCAGGCCAACGCCGCCGACGCGGACACCGAGAACGTCACGGTCAGCTTCGAGTTGTGGGACACGGCGCACGCGACGAAACTGAAGACGCTGACCGCGACGCTGGCGGCTACCGGCACGGGCAAGGCGGTCACCGCGTCGCTGCCCGCGCTGGCGCTGACCGACGGGCAGGCGTTCGACTGGCGGGTCATCGCCAAGGACTCGCACGGCTTCTCCGGCGCCTATTCGGGCTGGTGCAAGGGCACGATCACCTACCCGCCGCCGGCGGCGCCGGCCTCGGCCTCGGTCACCGCGCCGGCCGCGTTGGCGTGCGCCACCGGCACGGGCCGGCCGGCGCTGAACATCGCGGGCCAGGCGATCACGTTCGCCGCCACGGTGTCCGACCCGGACGGCAAGCAGGTTTACGCCGTGGTGCACATCGTCAAGACCGGTGACGCGAGCACGGTGTACTACACGGCGAAGAGCGCGGCGGTGGCCTCTGGCGGCACGGCGCAGATAACCATGCCGGCGGCGGATGTGGCCAAGACCCTCACCGACGGGATGACGGTCTCCTGGCGGATGCAGACGGTGCAGGCTGTCGCGCCGGCCCTGGCCTCGACGGCGTGGTCGCCGTGGTGCGAGATACAAATTGTCAATCCCCCGCCGCTGGCGGCGCCGACGGTGAGCGTGGGCGCGCTGTACAACGGTCAGGCGGGCCAGGCGACGCTGACGGCAGCGGGGGCGGTCGCGTTCTCCTACACGACCACCGGCGCGGTGCTGCCGCTGACCCAACCCGCCTGCGGGAGCACATCGGGCGGGGTTTCCACGGTGTGCGCGACCAGCGGGACAGTGAACATCGCCATCCCCGCGCAGACCGGCAACCAGGTCACTGTCTCCGCGGTGGCGTTCGGCGCGGCGGGCGACCGTTCCGGGCAGACCGATCTGGTCGTGAAGGTGGTGGTCGGCGCCGCCGCCCATGTTTGGGTCATCGACGCCGCGGACGCCGCCTCCGCGCTCGGTGCGGTGAGCGATCTCCCGGCGGTCGGGGCGGCGGCGGTCCCGCTGGCGGTGGGCGACCCGGCAGGTGGGTGGACCGGGTTCGGCGACGGGGTGTATGGGGGTTACGCGCTGCGTTTCTCCGGCGAGAACGCTGTCTCCTCGGCCGCGCCCGCGCTGGACCTTAGCGGCAGTTTCGGCATCATCACTTGGCTGCGCTACGACGGGACCGCGCCCGGCCCGCAGACCGCAGTCGCGCAGAACACGACCACCGGAGCCGGGGCCTGGATCGGCATCGACTCGGGATCGCACCTGAGGTTCTGCATCACCGCAGCGAGCGGGACGGCCGATTGCGCAACCTCCACCGCGACCATCGCTGACGGCGCGTGGCGCGCGGTGGCCGCGACCTGGAACTCGGCCACCGGGGCGATGTCGCTTTACGTCGACGGGACTGTGGCAGCCACCGCGACGCACGCCGCCACCAGCCTGGCGGCGGGGAAGTTCACCGTTGGCGCGGGTCTGGCGTCCGGGGCGCTGACCGGGTATTGGCGCGGCGGGATCGGCGACACCGTCACCTGGGCGGGCCCGCTGTCGGCCAGCGTGATCAGCGCGTACTCCGAGTGCGGGATACCGGCCGACCCGAACGCCTACTGCCTGTACTGACTGCGGTGAACCGGCGCGGGCGCGCGAGCCGCGCCCGCGCCGGGCCGCAAACTGTCTTTCCGTCTTTTCCTCTTTCCGTCTTTTCCGACCGTCTGGCTGGTCGCCCGCCTCGCGTCAGGCGCGGCCTGTTTGAGAGGAGTCCGCGATGTCCGCGTTCCCCACCCGTGTCCGCCGGTTCGCCGCCGCAGCAGTCCCAGCCGTGCTGGTGGCGGGCTTGCTCCCGTTGATCACCCGCGGCGGCCCGGCCGACGCGGCGCCAGCCCCCGGCACCGCGTCGGTGGGCACGGTGGGCAAGGCGCCGTTGACCGGGGTGCCGGATGATCTGGTGCCCGCAGCCCGGTGGAGCACCACCGCAACAGCCAACGGGACACCGGCGACGGGGAAGAGCAGGACCAGGCCCGCCGCGCAACGCGCCAGGGTCAAGACCGCCCCGGGCGGCTGGGCGCGGCTCGGGGACACCGGCATCACGCTGCGCACCCCAAAGGACGCGACGGTCGACGCCCAGCTCCTGGACCAGGACGCCGCGGCCGCCCAGGGGGCTGACGGTCTGGCGCTGCGGTTGTCCGCGACGGAGGCCACCGGTTCGGTGTCGGTGCGGATCCCAGACGAAACCCTGAACAGTTACTACGGCGGCGGGTACGCCTCCCGGCTCCACTGGACCGCGACCCCGGACTGCGCGTCCGGCACCTGCCCCGGCGGGCAGACCCCGGACGCCACACCGGTCGAGGCGACGCGTGACGGCGCGGCCACGACGCTGACGGTGGCGGGGGTTGGTGGGGCGGCCCCGGTGGTGTTGTCGGCGGTGGCGGGGCCGACATCGGGTGATGGGACGGGGACGTGGGCGGCGACGTCGTTGTCGCCGGCCTCGCAGTGGGGCGGGTCGGGCGGGTCGTTCACCTGGTCGTATCCGATCGCGGCGCCGCCGGCGGCGGCCGGGCCGGCCCCGTCGATCGCACTGGCCTATGACTCCGGGTCGGTGGACGGGGAGACCGCGTCGACGAACAACCAGGGCTCGGTCGTCGGGGACGGCTGGGCGCTGACCGGTACCGGGTTCGTTGAGCGCTCCTACGCCTCGTGTTCCGACGACGGGGTGACCGGATCAGCGGATTTGTGCTGGAAATCGGACAACGCCACCGTCTCGTTCGGCGCGCACTCGGGGACGCTGATCAAAGACGCGACCGGGGTGTGGCACCTACAGGGCGACGACGGCACCAAAGTAGAGAAACTCACCGGGGCGGGCAACGGGGTGCAGGGCGGTGAGTACTGGAAGATGACCGACACCTCCGGCACCCAGTACTTCTTTGGCCGCGACTCGGCCGCGGGGTCGGCGTGGTGGGTCCCGGTGGCTGGCAATGACGTGGGGGAGCCGTGCCACGGGGCCAGTTTCGACGCCTCGTTCTGCCCGCAGCAAGGCTGGCGGTGGAACCTGGACTACATTGTGGACGTCCACGGCAACGCGATGCGGTTGAAATACGCGACCGAGACCAACCACTACGCCCGCCACGGCCTGGCGACGTCGCCGGACAACTTCACCCCCTACATCCGCAGCGGCGTCCTGGCCGAGATCGACTACGGGTTCCGCGACGGCACGGCCGCCACCGTGTCACCGGAGAAGGTGACTTTCAGCTACGACACCCGCTGCGCTGCCACCACGGGTTGCGATAGCTCGCATCCGGGGAACATGCCGGACGTGCCATGGGACCAGGCGTGCGCCACCGGCCCGTGCCAGATGGGGTCTCCGACGTTCTGGACGACCAAGCGGCTGACCGCGATCCAGACCGCCACCCTGGTCGGCGGCGCGTCAACCAACGTCGACTTGTTCACTCTTACGCAGTCGTTCACCACCCCCTCGGACGGGTCCAGTGGGACACTGCGGCTGGACAAGATCACCCGGACCGGGCAGGTCGGCGGCAGCGTGGCGATGCCGCCGGTGGTGTTCACCGGGACCGAGTTGCAGAACCGGGTCACCCCGGGCGACGGGCTGGCCCAGTTCATGCGCGAGCGGATCACGAAGATTCAGCTGGACACCGGTGGGCTGATCTACGTCAGCTATCTCGCCTCGGATTGCAACGGGACCAAAGTGCCGGCGTCCCCGCAGACTGACGCGATGCGCTGCTTCCAGCAGCGCTGGGCGCCCGACGGCGGGGCGGAGCGGACCGAGTACTTCAACATCTACCCGGTCGCGCAGATCGTCGCCGACCCGCACACCGGCGGGCCGGGGCAGGCGATGGACGTGACCAGCTACGACTACTCGCAGGGCAAGCCGGCCTGGCGGCTGGACACCTCCCCGTTGACCCCGGACAGCAAGCGGACTTGGGGAGTCTCGGCGGGGTTCTCCAAGATCGTGGTCAACCGGGGCGATGTCAACCAGCCCGCGTCGCAGGAGTCCACGACCTACACCTATTTCCAGGGCATGGACAGCGACATCGCGTCCCCGGCCGGCGCCACGCGGTCGGCGAGTGTGACGGCCAGCGACGGCACGAGCGTGACTGATTCGGCGTGGTTCGCCGGGCGGGTCCTGGAGACCGTGGCCCGCAGCGGGGCCGGCGGGCCAATAGTCGCGGACACGATCACCGTGCCGTGGGCGTCGGCGGCGACCGCGTCGGCGAGCGCGAGCGAGCGGGTCGGCAAGAATGGGACGGTGTTCACCGTGACCGCCACCGCGCGGTTCACCGGCGACGCCGACACCCGCGTGATCGTGCCGTTGGCGGCGGGCGGGAGCCGGGTGAGCGAGGTCAAGACGACATACGACACCCGGGGCCGGCCGGTGACCGTGTCGGATCTGGGGGATGTGGCCACCGCCGCCGATGACACCTGTGAGACGACCACGTATGCGGACAACACGGCGGTGTGGCTGCTGGGCGCCGCTGCCGAGGTGAAGCTGTCCGGGGCGGCGTGCGACAAGGCCCAGCCGGCCCAGCTGTTGGCCGGCACGAGGGCCGCTTTCGACGGGGCCGGGCTGGGGGCGGTCCCGACTCGTGGGGACGTCACGCGCACTGACGAGCTGGCGGGGTATGACGCGTCTGGCGGCCCGGTGTGGGAGACGGTGTCCACCGCAACCTATGACGGGCTGGGCCGGTTGGCGTCGAGCACGGACGCGTTGGGCCGGACCACCTCGACCGCGTACACCCCCGCCTACACCGCGCCGGGCGCGGACGTCGGGCCGCCGACGGCGGTGGTGTCGACGAATCCGTTGGGGTGGGCCACGACGACTGGTTGTCAGCCGGGGCGGGGCGCGCCGGCGTACACACTCGACCAGAATGGCCATCGCACGGACGCGGTGTGTGACCCGTTGGGGCGGTTGACCGGGGTGTGGCTGCCGGATCGGCAGCCGGCCGCCGCCTTCCCGGTGCCGTCGGTCTCCCACGCGTATGTGGTGTCGCAGACGACGGCGAATTCGGTGGCGACCACGACGTTGAACTCGACTGGTTCCACGGTGACTTCCTGGGCGTTGTTCGACGGGTTGGGGCGGGCGCGGCAGACGCAGGACCCGTCGGAGGCGACCGGTCCGGCGGCGGTGGTGTCCGATGTGCTGTATGACGCGGCGGGGCGGGCGTTCCACACCTACGGGCCGTGGGCGGCGAACCAGTACCCGTCCGGGACGCTGATCGTGCCCACGATCTGGACCAACATCGCGAACTCGACGCTGACGAACTTCGACGGAGCGGGGCGGGTGTCGTCGGTGGTCACCGAAGGTTTCGGGCTGGCGAAATGGCGGACCGGGTACGCCTATGGCGGGGACCATGTGGACGTGACCCCGCCAGCGGGCGGGCACGCCACCACCGCCTATTCGGACGCCCGGGGGAACACCACCCGGCTGATCGACTGGCACGGCGCGGCTCCGGCCGGGGCCGCCGACACCACGTCCTACGGGTGGGACTGGGCGGGGCGTATGACCTCGATGACCGGCCCGGGCGGGGCGGAGTGGTCGTGGGAGTACGACCTGCTGGGCCGGCAGGCCGAATCGGTCGACCCGGGCGCGGGGACCACCACCCGCACGTTCGACGCGGCCGGGAACATGTTGACCGAGACCGACGCCCGGGGGGTCACCCTCGCGCACAGCTACGACGCCCTGGGCCGGGCGACCGGGCTGTACCGGGGCTCCACCGCCGGCCCGCAGCTGGCGTCTTGGGCCTATGACACGCTGCCCAACGGCGGCACCGCGCTCGGGCAGCCGGTGTCGGCGACCTCATACTCCGGTGGCGGGGCTTACACCAGCGCGGCAACCGGGTACGACGCGCTGGGCCGCCCGACCGGGTCCCGGGTGACGATCGCCGGACCGGTGGGCGCGGGGGCGGGGCAGGGCGCGTTGAACGGGTCGTGGGACACCACGGTCGCCTACAACCCCGACGGGTCGGTCAAGACGGTGGGTCTGCCGGCGATGGGCGGGCTGCCGGCGGAGCCGGTGAACTACGCCTACACGGCGGTCGGGGACCTTTCCACGATGAAAGGCCGGGCGATCTACGTCGGCGGGGTGATCTATGACTCGGTCGGGCAGCCGCTGCAGCTGGCGCACTACGACGGGATGACCTACCTGTACGACCAGTGGGCCTACGACCAGCCAACCGGGCGGATGACCGAGTCCGCGGCGATCACCTCCGCTTCGACTAACGATGTGGCCGCCGACCGCACCTACACCTACACCGACGCCGGCACCATCACCCGCATCACCAACACCTCCTCGGCTGCGGCGACCGACACCCAGTGCTTCGCATACGACTGGGCGCAGCGCCTCACCCAGACGTGGACCCCCGCCGGCGGCGACTGCGCCCCCGCCCCGACCAGCGCGGCGCTCGGCGGGCCGGCTCCGTACTGGCAGTCCTACACGTACAACGCCGCCGGCGACCGCGCCGCGCTGACCGCGCACGCGACCGGCGCGGCCGGGGCGGATCGGACCGACACCTACGCCTATCCGGCGCCCGGGGCGGCGCAACCCGACGCGGTCCAGTCGGTCACCCACACTCAGGGCGGGGCGGCCACCACGGACTCCTACAGCTACGACCCCGCCGGGAACACCCTGACCCGGCCCGGGCAGGCCCTGGCCTGGGACGACACCGGCCGCCTCGCCCGAACCACCACCGCCGCCGGTGTCCAGTCGAACATCTACGACGCCGCCGGGGACCTGCTCGTCCGGGTGGAGGCGGACGGGTCGGCGACCGCGTTCCTCGGCGACACCGAACTGAGCGCGGACCCGGCCGGGAAACTGTCCGCGACCCGCACCTACACCGCCCTCGGCCGCCCCGTCGCGGTCCGGACCAGCAAGACCGGGACCGTCGCCGGGGTCGTCACTGACCTTTCCGCAGACCCCGCCGGCACCGCCACCGTCAACCTGACCACCGACACCTCAAAGATCACGGTCCGGTACTTCGACCCGTTCGGGAACCCACGCGACAGCTCGCCTGTGGCCTGGCCCGTCGCGCACGGCTTCCTGGACAAACCCCTCAACCCAGCCACCGGGACCACCCACCTGGGCGCCCGCGACTACGACCCCAAACTCGCCCGATTCCTATCCGTCGACCCCCTGCTCGACCCCACCGACCCACAATCACTCAACGGCTACACCTACGCCGACAACAACCCCATCACCAAAACCGACCCCACCGGCCTAGGCGTCGCCGACTACCTCGGCCCCGGCCAAGCCGTCAACGACCACAAAAACACCGACAACAGCTGGATCAAACACCCCGCCACCGCTTCCGGAGGAGGGGCTCCGCCAGCGGCGGGCGCCGGCCCGATTCCGGGTTGGACCCAGGACCAGTACGACACCTACGCGGGTGCCTGGGCCTCGGGGAGCTTCCCGCTGGGGGCTCCTCCGCCTGGGTCGTGCGCCAGCTACGAGCAGTGCATGCACCGGACCGGGGAGATCCTGCGCGCCAACGCGGCCCCGGGCAGCCCATACCAGATACTGATCCAAGTCGGCGACTGCCCGATGTGCGACACCCTGTGGCGCTGGGGCAGCAACGCAGTCAAGCTCGTCGGCGACATCACCGGGATCACCGGATGCTTCATCGACCACAACGGGCTCGAATGCGCCGCCCTGCTGCCAGTCGGGAAAATCGTCAAAGGCGGCAAACTCGTCGACGACGCCGTGCGCGCCTCCCGCGGAGCCAAAAACACCAAAAACGCCGCCAAAGCAGCCGGCGCTCTGGTTGACTCTGGTAAGTACGACTATCTGTTCGGTAAAGTCGCCTCGAGTTCTCACAACGCGGCTCGTTCCGCGCAGAACGCACAGCAGCTGGCGAGAATCGGTGTGTACGACAATGCGACGGGACGCGCACTGCTGCAGAGCCATTTCGATGACGTCGTCGCTAAGGGGGATAACATCGTGAGAAGCTACACGGATGCGCACGGGACTTTTCAGGTTCGGGATTCGCTCTTCTTTGGGCCGGGTGGCTCCCTGAAGTTTGAGTCGACCTGGCAAGTCACCGACAGCGGTCTGCGCCTGACAACGGTGATCCCGATGGGCGGCCCGTGATGGCGGTCCGTCCAGAAGTGCCGCGGATTGAGGATCTCAGTGATCTCGGAGTTGTTGTAGAGTTGTCAGAACAGCCCGGTGTGGTCTCGGTGACTTCGTGGGCTGGCGATGGAAGCTCTGTCACACTCACCTGGGACGAAATCGCAGGCTCGGCGTGCGTCCGGTGGGTCGACGATGGCGAGGAGCGACTAGTACTTGAACGCGAAACCCTTTCAAAGGTTTCCGTCAGCGAGGAGCACGGCAGAGTCCATTACCGGGTCTGGTGCCGATCTGAAGGGCTTGGTGGAGATCTGTTTGTGCGGATAGGCGAGCAAGTATTCGTCAGAGACTCACTGTTGCGCACGTGACGGGTCTGGGTGTTCCGACAGGTCCATTGGCCGATGCTTTGAAGGAAGCGGGGATCCCGTGGAGAATGGGGCTGTGAGCGTGGATTGGAGCGGGTACGAGCCCTACCCGGACGTCGGCCTGGATCTGAATGAGCTGCCTCGGGTTGAGGCGCGGCAGGTGTACAAGCGGTGCATGGCGACCAAGGAGGAGCGGATCGAGGGGCTGCGCGCGCTGGTGCGGACCGGCGGCGTCGAGCTGGACAGCAGCGACCGGGCGGTCCAGGCGTTGAACGACTGGTTCCTCGCCGACGTGCGGGCCGATCCCGACAGGCCGGGCCGCATGCTGCCGATCTGGTATTCGGTGGCGCACGACATCGGGTTGTTCCTCGGGGAAGTGATGATCGCCCGGCACCCGGGTCTGCGCTGGGAGTTCTTCACCTGGGGGAAGAAGAGCATCGACTACCAAAAGCACGTGATCATGGGGTTCGGCACCGAGAACCCGAAGCACCACACCAGCGCCGACCCCTGCGGGGCGGTCACGGGGTACGGGCACCAGATCATCATCCGGCGCGGCTCGGTTCCGACCTATGGCGTGGTCACCGTGCGCGGGGTGCGGCTCGACCTCGACGAGATCATGGCGAAGCACCACAACGACGAGGTCGACACCGACGAGTTCGTGGATTCGTTGCGGATCGCGGCCCGGCGGGCGGGGCAGCCTGACCCGCCCGCAGCGGATGAGGACCAGCCGGCGCCTGGCGAAGCGCCGGCTCCGGGCGTGACGCCCGCCGCCGGCCCAACGGCGCCGGGGTGAGTCTGTTGGGCATCACCGGCGACCGGGCCGCGCTGAGCGCGGACGCGGCCGGGAAACTGTCCGCAGCCCGCACCCCCACGGCGCTCGGCCGCACCGTCGCGGTCCAGACCAGCAAGACCGGGACCGTGGCCGGGGTCGTCACCGACCTTTCCGCGGACCCTGCCGGTACTGCCACCGTCAACCAGGCCACCGACACCTCAAAGATCACGGTCCGGTACTTCGACCCGTTCGGGAACCCACGCGACAGCTCGCCGGTGGCCTGGCCCGTCGCGCACGGCTTCCTGGACAAACCCCTCAACCCAGCCACTGGGACCACCCACCTGGGCGCCCGCGACTACGACCCCAGACTCGCCCGATTCCTATCCGTCGACCCCCTGCTCGACCCCGCCGACCCCCAATCACTTAACGGCTACACCTACGCCGATAACAACCCCATCACCAAAACCGACCCCACCGGCCTCGGCGTCGCCGACTACCTGGGCCCCGGTCAGACCGTCAACGACCACAAAAACACCGACACCGACTGGACCAAACGCGCGCCCATCCCAGGCAAGGCGACCAGAAGGCCCGACACCCTGTACCAGGGCGCCGGCAGCACCCCGACGCACACGCCAACCACGCCCGTGCCAGTCCCCCTCGCCGCACCAGGTTGGGACCCCAAGACCGCGTGCACCCCGGGGTACGGCTGCAGAACGATAGACCCCGCGACCGGCGGCGGCCGGGTCTCCGACCTCGGCAAGATTCTGGGCATAGCAGAGGAAATCATGGCAAGCCCGATCACCTCCCCCCACCACTGCGCCACCGATACTGGCTGGGGCAGCTGCGCCGAGGCCGCAGTCGGCATAGGGCTCACCGTTTGCAGCAGTGCGTCCGTTGGAATCTGCACCGGAGCAAAAGGGGCCAAAGACGCCGCCAAAGCCGCAAAAAGAACAGACGAAGCCGGTCGGGTTTCTAAGGGCGCTATCGCTGATGCAGTGCCCAGAAATCTGCCGCAGCAGCCAGCCTTGGGCGCTGCCAAGAGCGGCCAAGGCGCGGTCATCATGCGCGGCTCCCAGGTTGCGGGCGCGCCGCGCGTTGTCGCGAACTACGGCGCGGGTGATTGGGCAAAGATGCAGTACGTGTTGCGCGACGCTGACAGCAACGCAACTATGCACTGTTTCCGGAACCTGGCTACTGGTCTCGACGTGGAGTGTGAGTTAAAATGATGGTACGTTGCGTTGCCAATACGGGCGCGTCGATACAGGAGGCAAATATCGCGCCCGAAATGGGGATCGACAGATCGACCGAGTTTCCGGTCACGATTGATCGTGAATACGTTGTCTTCGCCGTGACGATGTTTCGCGGTACCGCTTGGTACTACGTGCTGGATGACGATCGTCGTCGTTGGCCGATTTGGAAACCGGCGAGCCTGTTTGAGGTCATTGATGGATCACTTCCTGACAGTTGGATCTTTGGGTATTTCAGATTCACACACGATGATCAATATCCGATTTTGTCGTTCCCGGAGTGGGCGGGCGATCACTCCTTCTACGAGCGATTAGTTGACGATGAGCGAGAGGCGGCTGAGATCTTTGTCAGGCGACGGGCAGAGATAGAGAGGTGTCAGGGCTGAGGTATGCGTAGGCTGCGGCAGATTCGGGCAGCACCTGCATCCGGACAACTGCCTATGAACAAGATCGAGCCGTTGATCAAAGGTGACTTCTACGAGAGTGCTTTCGGACCGAGCGTCCTGCTCGTCTTGACGTCGCACGGTGCCGTCGCGTGGCTTCGATCCACGTTCGACTGTCTCGCATCGCAAGACCTGGATGGAGTCTTTCGCCTGGATGCGCAGCCGGAAGTCGAGCTTGGCGCTTCGATAGCCGAGTTTCTGCTATTTCGAGTTGAACGAACGCCGCTGCGGCACCTCGCTGGTGGCAGCGGCGGAAAGTTCGAGTGGAGTTGCACTGCTGAGGAGGGGCGTACGGCTGTCCTCTTGCTCGAGCCCGTTTCACACCACGCAACTTCGGGTTAGGAGTGGATTCGAATGGGAGGCAAGACGGGTTGGGCTGGCGTGGATTGGGAGGCGTTCGCGGACTCGGCGATTCCTGGGTGGCGTTCTCTTCCTGATAGTCATGAGGAGTGGCTCGACGGGCGCGACGTGGAGGTGCTAGCCGGCGCGATCGATCATTCGTCGGAGGATTGGCGCTGGCTCGCCTTCAACATGAATCTGGAGGATTTCGGGGAGCCGCCGGCATTGGTGTCGTTCCGCGGAAAGCTGTTCGCGGCGGGGGATCCCCCGGTCCAGCTGTCGGGCACTTCGATGGACCTGCAAGCCGGCCGGTACCGCACTGGGGTGGCGGAGTGGGTGCCGGTGCCGGTCGAGCACAAGGCCACGTTGGGGTCGGCGATCGCCTGGGCTCGGGAGAACGTCGGCCAGCAAGGCCGGGCGGTATCGTCGGGTCGCCGCCCGTTGCGCGGCGAGGTCGAAGACGACCCGCCCTACAACAACAAGGAGATCTCCTGCTGGCGCTGGGAGATCGCGAAAAGGCCGGCGATCCGGTTGCGGATCGAGTTGTCCGCGCACGCCGCAGTGGCGGGGTGGCTGCAGCGGTGGCGCGGCGGGGTGTTAGATCCGGTAGCCGACGGCTGGGCGGCGGCCGGCGGGCAGGTGCAGTGGCACCGGGCCAGGAACGACCCCAGGATGCGCGGCGGGTTGGAGATTGGAACTCTGGTGACCAATCTCGCGGGCTGGCCGAAAGCCCGCCGGCCCGCCGGGAAGCGATGGCAGGCGCTATTCGACGAGCTGGACGAGGAACGCGTCGCCGGCATCTTCACCAACGCCCACGCCGACGACTTGGCGGGTTTCCCCAGCGACGACCGGTGGGGCGAGGTGTCGGTGGAAGCGCGGACGGTGCCTACCAGGCCGGGGACGGACGACCCGCGGCGCATCGCCGCCAAGATCAGCGAGCCGTTCATGAGGTTCCTCGACTGCGCGGTGCTGGAGTCGTTGGTCGATTCGGCGCTGGCGACGCTGCCGGTCACCAGGGGCCGGGTGGCCTTTGATCGCGGCCACACTTTCGGGCCCTGGGTGACCATCGCCCCGGCGGCTGATCTCGACGACACGGCCTTGGAGTCCGCCCGCCGGTCCGGCGTGTTCGAGCGGATCGTGGACAAGCCCGGTCTCGCCGGGGATTTCGTGTGGTTGCAGGCCACGACGGACCGGCTCCGGTTCACCACCGACCACGCCAAGGCGGTCACCGAGTTCTTCGAATCCTCGGGGCTGGAGCGGCTGCGAGAGTTCGGTGTCCAACGGTTTTTCAGGGAATAGCTGAAACGCCACCTCGCGCCGCGAAAGGAGCAGACTAATGGGTGCCTCTGGCTGGGAGTATCGAGTGCCATTCACCGGCAGTGTCGAAGCGACGTTGGCGGCCACGCAGGAGCGGGTGTTGGCGAGCGGGGACTACCTGTGGCCGTGGGAGGACTACCCCGGCGACCCGGATGCCGAGGTCCGCCGCCCGGCGACGCTCGCCGAGCTCGCCGCCGCGAAACAGGAGGAGGAGTTCTGGGACGAGGGCACCCACTCCATCCTGGACATCGAACGGGTCCGCGCCGATGGCGACGCCGACGACTTCGGGACGATCCAACCGTTGGTTCCCGCAGAGCTGCGGGAGGTGTTCGGGACCGAACGGCCCACCCTAGCCGACTTCCAGCGCGGGCGGGCGCGCCTGGATGACCTGCCGGGCGAACCGTGGACCGGGCGGGCCGTCACCATCCACGAACACGGCGCCCCGACCCAGGCGTTCTTCTTTGGATGCTCCGGCGACTAGCGCACCGTGGTGGTTTGTGGGCTACGTCGCATTGTGCAGCGCACGGTCGATGAATCAGCGCGCTGGCAAGGGCTGGCTGATGACCTGGCGCTGCTGGCGTTGTGGTCGTCATGGGTTGACCAGGTGTGGCTCGATGGCCACCTGCCGGGCGTCTGCTGACGGAGGCCCGATAACAAGCGATACGCATGCGGTCATGGGGACCGTCGATGGTCGCGCGGTTACCGATGCGGGCACCAACGCGATAGTCGCGAACGCCGAAGCGGGGTTCCCTGGCATGAGCGCGCATCGCGCCGGCTGGCCCGCGCTGCGCCGCTGCCCGCTCGCTGCCTGACTACGCCGCAGCCAACCTATTTTCTATTCGCCTCCGGTCCGTCAGTGAACATGATCCATGACATCAGCTACCGATCCGGCTACCTTTCCAGGTGCCCGAATCGGCTACGACGACGTACACTGTTGGCATGGCAGCCACCACGACGATCAAAGTCACGCCCGCGCTGCGCGAGCGGATCAACCGCCACGCTGCCGAGCGCGGCCTGACTGCCTGCGGGTTCATGGAGCAACTGGTCGGCGACCTGGAACGGGAGCAGATGCTCGCCGCCTTCGGCCATGCCTTCGCCGCCGCCGGCACCGACTACCGGGACGAGACCGCCGACTGGGACGGCATCCAGACCGCGTGGCCCGGATGACCGCCCTGTGCCGCGGGTCGATCGTTTGGTTC